>NZ_LAVM01000108.1:0-16472 GCF_001083815.1 Nocardiopsis sp. SBT366
GACGCCTGCGGCGCGGTGCTTGCCCTCTTCGTCGCCCGCCACCACCCTCAACGGACGCCTGCGGCGCGGTGCTTGCCCTCTTCGTCGCCCGCCACCACCCTCAACGGACGCCTGCGGCGCGGTGCTTGCCCTCTTCGTCGCCCGCCACCACCCTCAACGGACGCCTGCGGCGCGGTGCTTGCCCTCTTCGTCGCCCGCCACCACCCTCAACGGACGCCTGCGGCGCGGTGCTTGCCCTCTTCGTCGCCCGCCACCACTCTCAACGGCTGCCGCTGCCGCCACTGACCCCCGCCGCCCTTCCGGGGCCTGAGGCGGTCAGCCCCTGCGGCTGAACTTCCCCGTCGCGGGCTGCGGCCCGCTCATGTCGACACGTCAACTTGGCGTCAGGCCGACAGGTCGCCCTGTCCTCTCGGCGACGCCTGTTTCACGTGAAACAGCGGCCCGGGACCGAGCCGCCCCTTGGTCCCCGCTGCTCGACGGGCTCCGTGAACGACGAGCACCCCGCGCGAGGCCGTCCGGGAGGTGGGTTTCGCACGGGGTGGGCCGCCGTCGGCCTGGAGGCGGACCGCGAGCGGGTCTCAGGCGTCGCGGACCTGGTTCTCCCGCCGCACCACGGGCGGCTCCACCGACCACGGGAAGTTGATCCAGCGGTCGGTGTGCTTCCACACGTACTCGCACTTGACCAGGGACTGCGGCTTCTCGTAGATGACCGCGCTGCGCACCTCGGCGGTGTGCTCGGCGCAGAAGTCGTGCACCAGCTTGAGCGTTCTGCCGGTGTCGGCCACGTCGTCGGCGACCAGGACCTTCTTCTTGCTCAGGTCGACCACGTTGGGCACCGGCGGCAGCATGACGGGCATGTCCAGCGTGGTGCCCACCCCCGTGTAGAACTCCACGTTCATGACGTGCAGGTTCTTGACGTCGAGGGCGTACCCGAGCCCTCCGGCGACGAAAAGGCCGCCCCGGGCGATGGACAGGATGATGTCCGGCTCGTACCCGTCGTCGGCGATCGTCTGGGCCATCTCACGCATCGCGGTGCCGAAGAGCTCGTAGCTCAGGTTCTCGCGCTCGTCGCTCACGGTCTGGTTCCCCCTGGAGTTCCCTCTGGTGTTGTGTGCGCCCGGCGCATCGCAGGTCAGGGCGATCGCGGCACCGCTACATGCTAACGACGCCCGGGCGTCGCGGCGATGGCCCGGGGCGCCCACGCGGTGAGGGTCACCAGGCCCTGAGGCGTGGGCCACATGTCCACGGGGGCGGTGTCCTGAGTCACATTCCTGGACGGAGTGACACGAAGTTTGGGAACTTTCGCGACATTTTCTCGATTCCTCCCGGTTTGTAGCGAACAGATGGCCGTGAACAGCACCATGTTCCTGTACAGATCTTCCGCGAGTCTTCCGCGAACCAGGAGGTTGCAGCATGGCTGGACACCAGGGCCTACTCCCCTCCGAGCAGCCGATCCAACTGCTCGACGAGTCCGGAGTCCCGGTCGACGGCGCCGACCTGCGGATGCCCGACACCAAGCGCCTCCTGGAGGCCTACACCTCCCTGGTGATCGGCCGCCGCGTCAACGACCAGGCCAGTGCCCTCGTCCGCCAGGGCCGCCTCGCCGTCTACCCCTCCTCCCACGGTCAGGAGGCCTGCCAGACCGGCGCCGCGCTCGCGCTGGCCGACGGTGACTGGCTCTTCCCGACCTACCGCGACACCGCCGCCGTGATCGCGCGCGGCGTGGACCCCGTCGAGGTCCTCACCCTCCTCAAGGGCGACTGGCACGCGGGCTACGACCCCTACGCCCACCGCGTCGCACCCCAGGCCACCCCGCTCGCCACCCAGCTCCTGCACGCCGTCGGTGTCGCCCACGCGGCCCGCCTGCGCGGCGAGGACACCGTGGTCATGGCGCTGTGCGGCGACGGCGCCACCAGCGAGGGCGACTTCCATGAGGCGCTGAACTTCGCCGCCGTCTTCAAGGCGCCGGTCGTGTTCTTCGTGCAGAACAACGAGTACGCGATCTCCGTGCCCCTGGACCGCCAGAGCGCCGCACCCTCCCTCGCCCACAAGGGCGTCGGCTACGGCGTCAACGGCGAACGCGTGGACGGCAACGACGCCGCAGCCGTCCTCGCCGTCCTGGAGCGCGCCGTCGGGACCGCCCGCTCCGGCGGCGGTCCGCAGCTGGTCGAGGCACACACCTACCGGATGCAGGCGCACACGAACGCCGACGACGCCAGCCGCTACCGCAGCGACGACGAGGTCGACCCCTGGGTGGCGCGCGACCCGCTGCTGCGCATGGAGGCCTACCTCAGGAAGAAGAGGGTGCTCACCAAGGCCCGGAAGGCGGAGATCGCCGAGAGCGCCGAGCGGGTCGCCAGCCACATGCGGGAGGGCGTCAACCAGGATGTGGAACCCGACCCCACCGACCTGTTCGCGCACGTCTTCGCCGACCCCACCCCGCAGCTGACCGAGCAGGCCACCTTCCTGGCCGACGAACTGAGCAGAGAGGGCCACTGAGCATGGCGACCGAGAAGCTCTCCATGGCGCAGGCGCTCAACCGGGCGCTGCGCGACTCCCTCGCGGAGGACCCCTCCGTGTACGTCTTCGGTGAGGACGTCGGCCCCCTCGGCGGCGTCTTCCGCATCACCGACGGCCTGACCGCGGAGTTCGGCGAGGACCGCTGCTTCGACACCCCGCTCGCGGAGTCCGGGATCGTCGGCATGGCCGTGGGCATGGCGATGAACGGCATGCGCCCGGTGGTCGAGATGCAGTTCGACGCCTTCGCCTACCCGGCCTTCGAGCAGATCGCCAGCCACGTCGCCAAGACCCGCAACCGCACCCGGGGCCGGGTCGGCCTGCCCATGGTCATCCGCGTCCCCTACGCGGGCGGCATCGGCGGCGTGGAGCACCACTGCGACTCCTCCGAGGCGTACTACGCGCATACCCCGGGCCTGAAGGTCGTCACCCCGGCCACCCCCGAGGACGCCTACTACCTGCTGCGCGAGGCCATCTCCTCCCCCGACCCCGTGGTCTTCATGGAGCCCAAGAAGCTCTACTGGGCCAAGGAGGAGATCGACTTCGACCGGCCCGCACCCGGGATCGGGCAGGCGGTCGTCCGCCGCGAGGGCACCGACGCCACCCTGATCGCCTACGGCCCCTCCGTGTCCACCGCGTTGGAGGCGGCCGACGCCGCCGCCCAGGAGGGCCGCAGCCTCCAGGTCGTGGACGTGCGCTCGGTCGTTCCCTTCGACGACGAGACCGTGTGCGCGGCGGTGCGCTCCACCGGCCGTGCCGTGGTGGTCGCCGAGGCCAGCGGGTACGCCAGCGTCGCCTCGGAGATCGTCGCCCGCGTCACCGAGCGCTGCTTCCACTCACTTGCCGCCCCGGTCCGCCGGGTGACCGGCTTCGACATCCCCTTCCCCCCGCCCAAGCTGGAGCGCTTCCAGCTGCCCGGCGTGGACCGGATCCTGGACGCCGTCGACGACCTTCAGTGGGAGGACCAGTGACGACCCGCACGTTCGACCTCCCCGACCTCGGGGAGGGTCTCACCGAGGCCGAGGTGGTGAAGTGGCTGGTCGCCGTGGGCGACACCGTCACCCTCGACCAGCCCGTCGCCGAGGTGGAGACCGCCAAGTCCCTCGTCGAGGTGCCCTCGCCCTTCGCCGGGACGGTCTCCGTCCTGCACGGGCAGGAGGGTGAGGTCATGGCGGTCGGTAAGCCGCTGATCAGCGTGCGGACCGAGACGGCCCCCGCCACGGGGACGCCGGAAGCCGGGGCTCCGGCCGCGGAGTCCGTGACCGCCGACGCCGACGGTGAGCGCTACCGCGAGGAGGAGCGCGCGGGTTCGGGCAACGTCCTGATCGGCTACGGCACCCCCGAGTCCACCGGCACCGGTCGCCGCCGCCGTCCGCGCCACCGGCCCCCGTCGCGTGGCGCCCAGCCGCCCGCCCCGGTGGCCTCGGTGACCCCCATCCAGGCGGCCCCGGCGCGCCGGGCTCCGCTGGTGACCTCGCCCCTGGTCCGGCAACTGGCCCGCGAGGCCGGGCTGCGCGTGGACGACATCCAGGGCAGCGGCCCGGGTGGCCTGATCACCCGCCGCGACGTACGCTCCGCGATCGAGGCGGCCGGTGCCAACACCGCTCCGGCCCCGTCCGCCCCGGTCGCGGTCCCCTCCCAGACCGATCCGGCCACCGCCCCGGCGCCGGTCGCCCCGGGAGCCGTCGACACCCGCACCGGCCTCACCGAGTCCCAGCGGGTCCCCATGGGCACCTTCCGCAGGGCGGTGGCGGCCTCGCTCTCCCGCAGCCGCGCCGAGATCCCCGAGGCCACCGTGTGGGTCGACGTGGACGCCACCGAACTGGTGCGTCTGCGTCAGTCCGATCCGGAAGGCCCCGGCCTGCTCGCCTACGTGGCGAGGTTCGTCCTCGCGGGCCTGCGCGCGTACCCGGAGCTCAACGGCCTCGTGGACACCGAGCGCGAGGATCTCGTCCAGTACGACGGCGTCAACCTCGGACTGGCCGTCCAGACCGACAGGGGCCTGGTCGCCCCGGCGGTGATGGGCGCCCACAAGCTCACCACCGGCGAGCTGGACACCGAGATCAGGGAGCTCACCAGGCTGGCCCGCGAGGGTCGTGCGACCCCCGCGCAGCTCACTGGCGGCACGTTCACGCTGAACAACTACGGCGCGCTCCGGGTGGACGGCAGCGCGGCGATCATCAACCACCCGCAGGTGGCGATCCTCGGTCTCGGCCGGATCATCGACCGGCCCTGGGTGGTGGACGGGGAGCTGACGGTCCGCAGCGTCACCCAGCTGTCGTTCGCCTTCGACCACCGGGTCTGCGACGGCGGCGCGGCCGCCGGGTTCATGCGCGTCGTCGCCGACGCCATGGAGAGCCCGGCCAGGGCGATCGCCCGCCTGTAGGGCGAAGGACCAGCGCCCCGGAGGAGTCGGCACCTCCGGGGCGCTTCCATGTACCGTCGTCCGCACACACCCCCCGGGGGTTGCTTCGGCCTCCGTGTCAACGGGCCGAATCCCCGCCCGGGCCGCCCGGTTCCCCTGGGCCATCCACTCGTTCCTCAGGCGCCAGGTGCTCCGCGCGCACCGTGCCCCTCCAGGGCGGAGTGCATGCGGCGCAGCCTCGGACCGAAGGCCCCGCGGATGCCGATCGCGACCGCCAGGTCACCGGCCGGACCGAGACCGGTGCTGAACTCCACCAGATCGGTGTGGCGTGTGCCCTCGCCGTACGGCTCCACCGTGTGGGTGTGCCGCCAGTACCGCAGCGGACCGCGCACCTGGAGGTCGCTGAAGGAGCGGCCCTCCTCGTAGGCGTCGATGACGGCGACCCAGCGCACGGGGTGGATCCCGCCCGCGCCCCAGCGCAGGTCCAGGACCTCACCCTCGCCGAACCGCTCGGGCCAGCTCAGCACCTCCACGCCCGGGGGCATGGCGTCCACGAACCCCTCCTCGCTGAGGATCAGCTCGAACACCCGCTCCGGCGGCGCGGCGAAGTCCTCGGTCACCCGCAGCCTGGTGGTGCGTCGTGGGCGGACGCTCCGGTCACGTTCCCTCACGTCAGGTGCCCAGGAACCGCAGCAGCACCTCGTTGACCTCCTCAGCATGGGTCCACAGTAGGCCGTGCGGTGCTCCCTCGAACTCGACGTACTCCGCCGAGGGCAGCAGCTCGGCGAACCTGCGCCCCGTCGCGTCCACCGGCAGGACGCGGTCGCCGGTACCGTGCACGATCAGCGTGGGCACGTCGATCCTCGGCACGTCCTCGCGGAAGTCGGTGATCCAGGTCATCGGGCAGGCGGCGGAGGCCACCGGACCGGAGTTCGCGGCGCTGTTCCAGCTGTTGCGCACGGCCTCGTCGCTGATGCGGTCGCCCAGCGTCTCGTCCAGGTTGAAGAAGTCCGCCAGGAAGCCGGTGAAATAGGCGTAGCGGTCGGCCCTGACCTGGGCGACGATGTCCTCGAAGAACTCGCGCGGGGCGGCGCCGCCCGGATTGCCGTCGGTCTGGAGCAGGAAGGGCTGAAGCGATCCGAGGAAGACCGCCTTGCTGACCCGGTCGGAGCCGTAGGAGCCCAGGTAGCGGGCGACCTCTCCGGTGCCCATGGAGAACCCGACGAGCACCGCGTCCCTGAGGTCGAGTGTCTCCAGCACGGTCCTGAGGTCGGCGGCGAAGGTGTCGTAGTCGTACCCGTCCGCGGGGTGCGACGACTGCCCGAACCCCCGTCGGTCGTAGGAGATCACCCGGTATCCGGAGTCCAGGAGGACCGCGGTCTGCCGCTCCCAGGACCGACCGTCGAGCGGGTACCCGTGGATGAGGACGACCGGCTGGCCGCTCCCCTGGTCCTCGTAGTACAGCTCGACCGGATCGCTGTTCTCGGCGTCGACGGTGATGCGTCCCATGCTGCCCCCACCCGTGTCGGGAAACTCGGCGTCCACACCCCACTCACCCTAGGAAGACACGTCCTTCGGGAACACAAACACGGGTTATGCCTTGGGTCCGGACTCGGTGGGGCGGGCTCCGGGGAACCGGCTTCCCTCGATGAGCAGGAGCAGGAGCAGGAGCAGGAGCAGTGCGGGCAGTCGGCGGACATCGATCCGTCGCCCTGTCGGTTTGTCGACAGGACGACGGATCGACACGCGAACCGCAGGGCTGCCCGGGCTACTCCTCGCCCTTGGCCACCAGGGTGAGGACGTCGTAGGTCGCCACGGGCTCGCCGTCCTGGTCGGTGACGAGCGCGTCCCAGCGGACCTCGCCGTACTCCGCGTTGGTGCGCGGGGTGATCTGCTTCGCGGTCAGCGTCACCCGGATCACCGCGTCCTCCTTCACCGGAGTGAGGAAACGCAGGTTGTCCACGCCGAAGTTGGCGAGCACCGGCCCCGGGGCCGGGTCCACGAACAGCCCGGCGGCCAGCGACACCACGAGGTAGCCGTGCGCCACGATCCCGCCGAACAACGGATTGGCCGCGGCCGCCTCCTCGTCGGTGTGCGCGTAGAAGGTGTCACCGGTGAACTCGGCGAAGTGGTCGATGTCCGCGCGGGTCACCCTGCGTTCGGCCGACTCGATGGTGTCGCCGATCCGCAGTTCGCCGAGGTCCTTGCGGAACGGGTGCACCTCGCCGACGGCCCTGCGCGAACCGGTGGTCCAGTGGCCGGTGATCGCGGTGAGCATGTCCGGGGAGCCCTGTACGGCGGTGCGCTGCATGTGGTGCTTGACGCCGCGCACACCGCCCATCTCCTCGCCGCCGCCGGCGCGGCCGGGGCCGCCGTGCACCAGGACCGGCATCGGCGAACCGTGGCCGGTGGATTCCTTGGCGTCGTCCCGGTCGAGCACCAGGAGGCGGCCGTGCCAGGGTGCGACGCCCAGGACGACCTCCCGGGCCACGTCCTCGTCGTGGGTGACCAGCGAACCCACCAGGCTGCCCTGGCCGCGGGCGGCCAGCTCCACGGCCTCGGCCACGGAGTCGTAGGTGATGATCGTGCTGACCGGGCCGAAGGCCTCCACGTCGTGGGGCTCCTTGGCGCCGGGGGCGGCACGGAGCAGGACCGGCGACATGAACGCGCCCGTGCCGTCGTCGGCGCCGGTCACCTCGACCCGGTCGGGGTCGCCGAACACCAGTTCACTGGAGGTGCGCAGGGACCGGACGGCCTTGCGGACCTCCTCGCGCTGGTCCAGGGAGACCAGGGCGCCCATACGGGCGTCGGGGTGGTCGGCGGCGCCCACCACGACCTTCGACAGGCGGTCCGTCAGGGCCTCGGTGACCGCCTCGGCCATCGCCGTGGGCACGATCACCCGGCGGATGGCGGTGCACTTCTGGCCCGCCTTGACGGTCATCTCCGCCACGACCTGCTTGACGTACAGATCGAACTCGGGGTCGGCCACGCTCACGTCGGGGCCGAGGATCGAGCAGTTCAGCGAGTCGGCCTCGACGTTCAGCTGCACACCGCCACGGACCACGTTCGGGTGCTCCCGGAGCAGGGCCCCGGTGGCGGCGGAACCGGTGAAGCCCACGATGTCCTGTGGCCCCAGGTTGTCGAGCAGGCCCCGGTGGCTGCCGACCAGCAACTGGAGGGATCCCTCGGGCAGCAGGCCCGACTCCACCATGCGCCTGACGACCGCGACGGTCAGGTACGAGGTCTGCCCCGCGGGCTTGACGATGCTCGGAAGGCCCGCCAGGAAGGCCGGGGCGAGCTTCTCCAACATGCCCCATACCGGGAAGTTGAAGGCGTTGATCTGCACGGCCACGCCCGGGCGCGAGGTGTACACGTGCTGGGCCACGAACGTGCCGCCCCTGCCCAGCGGTTCGAGGGGACCGTCCAGGATGACGGTCGAGTTGGGGAGTTCGCGGCGGCCCTTGCTGGAGAAGCTGAAGAGCGTGCCGAAGCCGCCGTCGACGTCGACCACGGTGTCGCGCTTGGTGGCGCCGGTGCGGTGGGAGAGGGCGTAGAACTCGTCCTTGTACCCCATCAGGTGCTTGGCGATCTCCTTGAGGATGTTCGCCCGCTGGTGGAAGGTGAGCTGGCGCAGCGCCGGGCCGCCGACCTCACGTGCGTACTCGACCATCGCGGCGACGTCGGGGCCCTGCTTCGAGATCCGCGCGACGGTCTCGCCGGTGTTCGCGTCGGCCAGGGGGGCACCCTCGTCCGCGGGGGTGAACCACGATCCCTGTGCGTAGCTCTCCAGTACTTCGGACACGTGACGGTCCTCTCCTCGGTGTGGGTCTGAGCGAACAGTATTACAGACCGATCGGTCAGTAAATAGGCGCCGAACAGCCGGGCAATGTCCCATCAGGGCTTTCCCGGTGGCTCCGAGGTACCTGGCCACCCCCGACATCGGGGCTTACCGTGGAGCCATGACCAACTACGCGCGGATGTACCGTCTCGGCGTCACCCCGTGGGAGCGCTACGGACCCGTGGCCATGGTTCGGTTCCTCTCCTTCCTCGACCGCGAGGCCGAGGAGAGGGGCGGGCCCGGCCGCGCGTTGGACATCGGATGCGGCCGGGGGCGGTTCACCCCGGAGCTGGCCGAGAAGGGCTGGGACGTGACCGGTGTCGACCTGGTCCCCGCCGCCGTCGAGGCGGCTCGCCTCCAGGGGCCCGCCGAGGTGAGCTACCTGGTCGGGGACGCCACCGACCTCTCCCCCGACCTTGGGAGCTTCGACCTGTTCATCGACATCGGCTGCTTCCAGGGATTCGACGCCGAACAGCGAGCGGCCCAGGGGCGCAGCGTGACGGCGCTCGCCGCGCCGGGAGCGACCCTGATCATGCTGGAGTTCGGGCCGTCGATCTTCCGGAAGATGGTCGGAGGGGTGTCCCAGGCCGAGGTCCAGGAGGCGTTCCCCGGGTGGGACCTCCTCGACGTGGAGGACGCTCCCCGAAGGGGGCTCGGATTCCCCATGAACCGCACCTCACCCAAGTGGTACCGCCTGCGCCACCCCGCCTCGTAGGAAGCGCTTGCCCGGTCGCAGGGGGTCCTCGGCCAGGGCGCTGCCTCCGGGACCTGGGGCGTCGGGACGCAGTCCGGCCACCGCACGGGCCCGGGGCCGACACCACACTTCCGGTCAGGCCCTCGGTGGGAACCGGTATGTCCCAAGCTCAGGCACTTAGTGCTGGTGTCGTCCCCGTTCCGAAACCCGCCTTAACCACTCGTGGATTTGTCGACAAATTGACTCGCGGTGGTCCCAGTGCGGGCGAAAACCCGCTCCCTAGCGCGTCAGCGACAGCACCTCGGCACCCGGCAGCTCGGCCAGCAGCGGACCGGGAACACGCAGCTTCGAGCGTCGCAGCCCACTGCCCACCACCACCCACGGGGTGTCGTGCACCCGCTTGTCCACCAGGACCGGCCACCCCTCCGGCAACCCGAACGGGGTGATGCCCCCGTACTCCATGCCGGTCAACCCGGTCGCCTCGTCCATCGGCGCGAACGACGCCTTGCGTGCACCCAGGTGTCTGCGCAGCACCCCGTTGACGTCGGCCCGATCCGTGGCCAGCACCATGCACGCCGCGTACGTCACCTCGCCGCCGCGCTTGGCGGACAGCACCACGCAGTTCGCGCTGGTCTCCGGCGTCAGCCCGTAGGCCTCGCAGAACTCGGCGGTGTCCGCCAGCTCGGGGTCGATCGCTGCGGCACGCACCGAACCGTCGAAGGGCGCGATGGCCGCCCGCACCGAGTCAGCCGTCAGCTCCGGGTGATCGTGCGCAGGCACCCAGTCGATTCGCTCCGCCATGGCGTTCCCCGTTCCCGTACAGCGTTCCCGCTTCCGTGCGCCACCATGATGCCCCACGTCCGCTCCCTGGCAGCAAACGGACGCCCGTCGTGATCGCGGTGTCGGATTCCCCAGTGGATGCGGACCCGCTCACCCCCGAACGGAGCCCCAGGGTCAGCCCCCGTGCCGTCGCACGATCTCACCGGCCAGCTTCGCCAGCCCGTCCGACTGGTAGCCCGGCCATCCGTGCACCACTGCCAGGTACTCCTCCGGTACGGCCGAGCGTCCCCACCGCGCTCCCACCAGCGCACCGGCGATCGCCGCGACGGTGTCGGTGTCGTCGCCCGCGCGCACCGCCGCCCACACCGGCGCCGCGTACCGGTTCCGGTCCCCGGCCTCCACGGGGGTGTGCACGATCGCCGACCAGGCCGCCTGGAGCGCGCGCACCACGAACCCGTTGGGCGCGAACGCCCGAGGCGGGGAGTCCTCGGCCTCGGCCAGGTATCCGGCCCAGGTGTCGCGGTCATGCGACTCCAGCAGGTCGAGTCCTGAGCGCGGTCCCTCATCGGACCCGTCCACCACGGCCTGCCGGATCGCCTCACACCACAGCACGCACGCCTGGGCGGCGAGCGGGTCGCCGTGGGTGAGCAGGCTGTACACGCGCACGGTCTCGGCCAGTTGGTGGCGGTCGTCCAGGTGCGCCAGGGCGAGCGGGGCGGTACGCATCAGCGACCCGTTGCCCGCGCTCCGCTCCCCCGCGCCGAACATCCGCGCGGACAGCCGGATCATCGCCTCCGCGGCGCCCGTCTCCCCCGCACCGTCGTCGGCCAAGGCCCGCTCGGTGTCGCCCAGGACCCGGTCGGTCTGCGCGCCGATGTCCGTCGCCCCGTTACGGCGCCAGGCCAGGAACGCCCGGGCGGTCTGTTCCAGAGCGGGGCCGGAGCGGGGGTCGTCGTGGTCCCGGAGCGACTCCGCGATGCACACCGCCATCTGGGTGTCGTCCGAGTACTCCCCGGGGGCGTAGGGGCCCAGTCCGCCGCCGACCATCGCGGGGACCTCATCCTCGGACAGCCGGGCGGCGAACTCGTAGGGGACCCCGAGCGCGTCGCCGCACGCGGCCCCGAGCAGGACACCGGCGGCCCGATCGTCCCGGTCGTGGTTGCTGCCAAGGGCGTTCATGGGGCCTCACAGGGGGCGAAGGAATTTTCCGGCCGACTCTACTCCCGTCTGTCGCGCGCGGTCTCGCCCCGTGGCCAGGGGGTGTTCGGGCAGAGGGAACCGTGTGTCCGTATTCGATCACCCCTGTCCGTATCCGGCCCGTTCGGTAAGGCCTCGTGTGGTTTCGGCGCCGTACAATCCGACTCATGGAGTCCCCCACCCCCTCCCCTGCCTCCGGTGTCACGCTGCACGGACGCGTCCTCGTGGGCGACCGCGTCGGCGGCGACGGCTCGGTGTCCGTTCACGAAGGGCACGACACGGTGGCGGACCAGCCCGTCACGGTCACGCTCCTCGATCCCCACCTGGTGGCCGATCCCGCCGCGGTCCATGCCTTCCTGGGCCGGGCCCAGACCCTGGCGGGGCTCCACGTACCCGGCCTGGTGCGGGTTCTCGGCGACGGCCGGGACGGCGACCACGTGTACCTGGTCACCGAGCCCGTCCCCGGGGAGACCTTCAGCGAGGTGCTCACCGGCGGTGACCAGGGGCTTCGCTACAACCCGCACATGGCCCTGAGCATCGTGGCCGAGGTCCTGGAGGCGCTCCGGGTGACACACGACCAGGGGCTGGTGCACGGTGGCCCGACCCCGGGCGACGTGGTGCTGGGCGGCGACGGCCGGGTCACGGTCACCGGTTTCCGGCTGGTGGGCGCCGAGGACCTGACCCCGCGCGCGGACGTACGCGCCGTGGGGGCACTCCTGCACGCGCTGCTGACCGGTGAGCTCCGGGCCGGGGAGGGGGAGCCGCTACGCCCCTCGGCCACCGTCCCCGGACTACCGCCGGACCTGGACATGCTGGTCTCCAACGCCACCGAACCCAACCCCCGTTACCGGCCGCGCGACGCCGGACAGTACCTCAACCTGGTCGATCAGGTGCTGAGGTCGCTGCCCCAGCCCCGGGACGAGGGCGGCGACGCCACCCAGCCGATCCCGATCGTGGTCGCCGACCCCCTCCACGCGGAGCCGGCCCCGGGCGAAACCGTGGGGGACAAGGACGCCACTCCCCCGTGGCGGCGTCTGCCCGTCCTGGTCGGAGCCGGGGTCGTGGTGCTGGCGCTGTGCGTCGCGGGATGGGCCCTGGTCCCGGGCGAGGACACCCAACTCCCCGACCTCGCCGGGTTCTCCCCCGAGATGGCGGAGGCGGAGCTGGTCGCCCTGGAACTGGACCTCACCTTCGCCTACGAGGACGCCTACAGCGAGGACGCCGACCCCGGAGAGGTGGCCGCGACAGATCCCGCGGCGGGCACGGAGCTGGAGGGCGGCGAGCCGATCCTGTTGTCGCTGTCGGTCGGCCCCCGGCACGCGGAGGTCCCGGACGTCGTGGGCGGCACCGAGAACGACGCCCGCGCCCTGCTGCGCGAGGCGGGGTTCACGGAGGTCGAGGTGGTGCAGGAGCACTCCGCCGACGAGGACCCGGGCACGGTTCTTTCCTCTGTTCCCGAGGTCGGAGAGGACGGCGACCGGGAGGAGTCGGTGACCCTGCACGTCGGCGAGGGCGTCATCGTCCCCACGCTGCTCGGTATGGGGCGGACGGAGGCGGCCGAGGCACTGACCGGACTCGGTCTGACCGTGTCCGTGGTGGAGGCCCCGAGCGAGACCGTCGAAGAGGGGGCGGTCAGCGGCCAGGACCCCGAACCGGGCACGATCCTGCCCGAGGACGGCGCCGTCACCCTCACCGTCTCCACCGGCCCCGAGGTGGTGGAGGAGACCACGGAGTCCCCTGAGGACGAGACCGCCGACAGTGGTTCCGGGGATGGCGGCTCCGGTGACGGCAACGGCGGCGGGCAGGAGAGTCCGGTGTCCTGCTCGGGAACGGCCTGGGACGGGGGCACGATCTACGAGGAGGGCGACAGGGTCCACTACGAGGGGCGGACCTACGAGGCCCGCTGGTGGATCCAGGGCTTCCCGCCGGGCATGGGCGGCGAATGGGGTGCCTGGTCGGACCAGGGCCCCTGCTGACCCGGATCCGGGGCACAGGGTCCGGGACCGGGGAACGAACCCGACCCGGAACCGGATCCGGACCCGCCCGATCCCACGCCCTTCTCCTGTTCGGGGATCGGACGGGTCACCTCGACACCCTGACCGCCCGGCGCCCCGCCTGGTCTCAGCCCCCGGTGAACTCCGTGACGTGGTCGCGGCCCCACTCCCGCAGGCGCAGGGGCGGTCGGCCGAGCACCGTGGCCCATGACCCGGCCTCACTGGTCGCCGAGCAGGTCCACACCCTGGTCGAGCAGACCGTGCAGGTGGAGGGCGAGCTGTAGTTCCAGCGCGCGGTCGGGGAGCTGCCAGTCGGTCCCGATCAGCTGCCCGATCCGCTCCAGGCGCTGAGCCACGGTGTTCACGTGGATGTGCAGGTCGTCCTTGGCACGGGACAGGTTGCCCCCGGCCGCGAAGTAGGCGCGCAGGGTCTCCACCAGCAGGGTGCCCCGTTTGGCGTCGTACTCCAGGAGCGGGCCCAGCGCCGCGGCCACGAAACCGGGGACGTCCCTGTCCTGGCTCAGCAGGAGCCCGGAGAACCCGAGGTCGTCAGCGGTGGCGGCGTCCCCGATCCGACCCAGGGCCCGCAGGGTCTGGAGGCACCGCACCGCCTCCGTGAACGCGTCCCGGAAGGTCTCCGGCCCCCGGGTGGGCCCGGCCAGCCCGGCCGTCACCGGGCCGTTGGCTGCGGCGGACAGCTCCGCCGACACCCGGCTTCCCACCTCCGAGGGGTCGGAGCCGGGCAGGGCCAACACCAGCCGTCCGCCCCGTGCGGCCGCCAGCCCGCCGACCGTCTCGGCGGCGAAGTCCGCCGCCGAACGCAACCGCTGCGGGTCTCCCCCCAGTGCCTCCGCCACGACCAACACGTGGGGGGTGTCCAGGTCCGCGTGGAGCAGCGCCGCCCGCTGACGCAGGGACACCGGGTCACGCTCGGGCACCTCCAGGAGTTCGTTGAGCAGGTCGCCGCGGACTCGGTGCTCCGTCTCGCTCACCGAACGGCGGATGAGCAGGAGCAGCGCCGTCACCATCGCCGCCCGTTCAAGGACGCGTTGGTCGGTGCTGTCCAGCTCCACCCCGCGCAGCACGAGTGTGCCCAGGGGTTCCGTGCCCGCCGCCGCTGCCGCCACCCACGCGTCCCCGACGCAGACGGCCCGGCCACTGGCCAGGGAGGAGCGGGCGGCCTCGGCGATCCCCGCGTCCCCATCGGAGAGGGGGTCCCCGCTTCCCTCGGGCACACGGCGAACACCGGCCATCTCGCGGACACGGGCCGCACCGGTCGACCCAGGAGAAGCGGTCGCACCTGTCACACCGGCCGCACCGGTCGCATCGGCCATCCCGCGCACATGGGTCGCACTGGCCACACCCTCGGGGCAAGCGGTCACCGACTCGTCGGAGGTCCGGTCATGGATGCGCACCGTTGCGCCCAGGACCTCAGCGACCGCCGCGGCGACCTCCCGCACCCCTCCCCCGTCCAGCACGAGGTCCGTGAACCGGTCGTGCGCGGCAGCCGACCTCTCCACCGACGCGGTGTGTCGCTGCAGGCGCTCGTTCACCGTGTGCAGCTCGTCCAGGGCCCGACGTGTGTCGTCGATGAGGTTGGCGTTGTCGATCGCGATCGCGGCGTGCGTGGCCAGCGACGACAGCAGCGCCACCTCCGAGTGCGCGAACGGCCGCTCCCTCCGGTTGGCCGCGAACAGCACCCCGACCCGGCGTCCGTTCATGCGCAGCGGCACGCCGAGGATCGCGACCAGCCCCTCCTCCCGGACACCGTCGTCGATGTTCTCGGCGTGCTCGAAGCGGGGGTCCGCGAAGTAGTTGGCGGTCACGTACGGCAGCGACGTACTGGCCACCAGACCACCCAGTCCCTTGCCAGGGGCCAGCCGCAGCCGCTGGAAGGTCGCCGATACCGACCCCGACGTCACCCGCATGTAGGTGTCGCCCGCCTCCGCGTCGCTCAGGGTCAGATAGGCGACGTCCGTCCCGAGCAGGTGTCGGGCGCGTTCCACGATCGCCCGGAGAACCTGGTCGAGGCTGCGCATCCCGGCGAGGTCGTTGGCGGTCTCGAACAGCGCGCTCAACTCCGACTCGCGCCGCTGCCGGTCCCGCAGCACCGAGCGCACGCGCAGCGCCGCGAACTTGGCGTTCTCCAACGCGGCCACCGTCTCCGCGTCCGAACCGTCCGAGCGCGCACGGAGTACCGGCCGTTCGTACTCAACGGTCGGCGCGTCACGCAGCAGCAGCTCCAGGAAGAGTGCCTGCCGCTCGGCCCCCGACCTCTCGGGGGGAGTGTCCTCAGGGTCAGGGGTGGTGTTCAGCTCGAACTCCAGGCTCCGTCGATGGGCAGGGACGCCCCGTTGACGAAGGACGCGTCATCGGAGCACAGGTAGGCGACCATCTCGGCCACTTCGGACGGTTCGATCAACCGCTTCACCGGGGTGCGGGCCAGCAGGATCTCCGAGATCACCCGGTCCTCCGGGACGCCGTGTGCCTCGGCCTGGTCCGCGATCTGCTTCTCCACCAGGGCGGTCCGCACGTAGCCCGGATTCACACAGTTGGAGGTGACACCGTGTGGGGCACCCTCCAGGGCCACCACCTTCGAGAACCCCTCCAGCCCATGCTTGGCCGCCACGTACGCGGACTTGAACGCGGAGGCGCGCAGCCCGTGTACGGAGGAGATGTTGACGATCCGGCCCCATCCGTGCTCGTACATGTGCGGAAGGGCCCCGCGTACCACGCGGAAGGGCGACTCGACCATGAGTCGAAGGATGAGGGAGAAACGCTCCGGAGGGAAGTCCTGGACGGCGGCGACCGTCTGCACCCCGGCGTTGTTCACCACGATGTCAGCGCCACGGGCGGCCTCCTCGGCCGCGTCGAGGTCGGTCAGGTCCAGCTCCACCGGCTCGCCCACACCCTGGTCGGCCAGCTCGGCGAGGGTGGCGCCGTCGATGTCGACCAGCCGGACCGTGGCACCGGCGGCGGCGAGGCGCAGCGCGCAGGCGCGGCCGATACCGCTGGCGGCGCCCGTCACCAGTGCGGTCCTTCCCGTGAGGTCGACGCGGGTGGTGTGGGGTGCGGGGGTGGCCGAGG
>NZ_LAVM01000109.1:0-16357 GCF_001083815.1 Nocardiopsis sp. SBT366
AGATGTGTATAAGAGACAGGGGTGGGGGTGGGAGTGGGGCTGGACTCACCCGTCTGGACGCTCCCCGGGGTTGAGTCCCGTGGCGCGCTCTGCTCCGCACTGTTGACGACCAACGCCACGACGGCGACCGCGACGACGGCTGCGGCGCCGACCTTCCAGGGTCCCCACGAGCCGGGCTCCTCCGGGGACGGCACCTGCTCGGCGGTGTTCGCAGGCGAGGCGGGGGTCCCGGCGCCGCTCGCGACGCCCTTCCCGGGTTCGTCCGGTTCGGGCTCCGGTTCGGGCTCCGGTTCAAGCGTCTCCGGCTGATCCCGTGCCGAGTCGGCGTCCTCGGCCCGGGACTCCCTGGGTTCCTCGGCGGAATCCGCCTCCGGGACCTCTCCGGAGGCTTCGACCGTGGGGACGGCCGTCGGGACGACTGCCGGGGCCTCCTGCGCGGCCAGCTCGCCGGTCACGGCCAGGGTCGGGACGATCCTGGTGTCGGCGATGGTGCGCAGGACCCTGGTGGCGACCGACTCGGGCAACCACTCTGTGGGGTCCTCGTCGCCCCGAGGCAGCGCCGCCCCGGCCAGTTCGGCCAGGACGGTGCCCAGCTTCGGCCGGTCGCCGGGGTCCTTGGCCAGACACGCCGTGACCAGTGGCCGCAGGGCGTCCGGCACCCCGGTCAGGTCCGGTTCCTCGTTGACCACCCGGTACAGCTGCGCGGGTGCGTTGCCCGTGCCGAAGGGCTGGCGGCCGGTGGCGGTGAACAGCAGCACCCCACCGAACGAGAACAGGTCGCTCCGGGAGTCGACGACCGACCCCACGGCCTGCTCCGGTGACATGTACGCGGGGGTGCCCAGGGTCTGCCCGGTGCGGGTGAGCTGGGTGGCGTCGGCGGCGCGGGCGATCCCGAAGTCGATCACCTGCGGGCCGCGCGGGGAGAGAAGGACGTTGCTCGGCTTGAGGTCGCGGTGGATCAGCCCCACGCCGTGGATGGCGGCCAGGGCCTCGGCCAGGCCCGCCGCCAGGGCCCGCAGTGAGTCCTCGGGGAAGGGGCCGCTGTCGCGCACCGCGTCGTGCAGGGAGGGCCCGGGGACGTACTCGGTGGCCAGCCAGGGGCGCGGGCCGTCGGTGTCGGCGGACAGGACCCGGGCGGTGTAGGGGCCGCGGACCCGTTGGGCGAGGTCGACCTCGCTGGCGAAGCGCGCGCGGAACTCGTCATCCCCGGCGTACTCGGGGCGGATGACCTTCACCGCGGCGAGGTCGTCCCCGGAGACCGCGAGGAACACGACGCCCATGCCGCCCTCGCCCACGCGTCGGAGCAGTCGGAAGTGTCCGAGCTCTCGGGGGTCGTCGGTGTGCAGCGGTTCCACAGGGCTTCGATTCCAGACTCGGGGGGCGCTCGCCGCAGCGTAACGGACGCGCCCCCGGGCACAGTCAGCGGCCGGGGTCCTCCGGCCAGGCGTCGCCCCACTCGGCCTTGCGGGCCGCGCGGTAGGTCTGCCCCTGGCGCTTGGACACCACCCGTTCCTCGATCCCGGGGCCGGAGGTGCACAGGCTCAGCGAGACCAGGCCCTTGCGCTTTTGGGGGTGGCGCAGGACGCGGTTGGCGGGGCGGTCCACGGGATCGCTGGTGGCGGCCACGAACGAGAACTTCTCGTCCTCGAACCCCAGCGTGCCGAACTTGAGCCTGCGCTGGATGCCGGAGCGGTTGAGCCGCTCGGAGAAGTGGCACCAGTCGTCGCCGGGAGCGATGGGGCAGGCTCCACTGTGGGGGCAGGGCGCGGCCATGGTCATCCCCTCCGCCAGCAGGTGCGTTCGGGCTGAGATGACGCGTGCGTACCCCTCGGGGGTGCCGGGTTCGATCAGCACGACCGTCCTGGCCCGCTTGGCCAGGGAGCGCACGACCTCCTCCTGGACCTGCGGGGTGAGCTCGTTGAGCACGTACGACATGGTGGCCAGGTCCACGCGCGGGCCGTCCGGGACCGCGCCGGTGAGCCGGAAGCGTTCCCACCCCGAGCCGCTGACCGCCGGAGCCGTGGACCTGCGGGCGATCCGCCTGCCCAGGCTGATGGCGGGGGCCGACTGCTCCAGCACGGTGGTGGAGCGCAGGGACGGCCAGGCGGAGGAGGCGGCCCACACGGCGGCTCCCATGCCGCCGCCGACGTCCAGGTGGGTGGCGGGGGAGAACCCCGGCATCGAGGCGGCGGCGGTCTCGAAGGCGGCCTCCGCGGCGGTGAAGGTGGCGGGGAGCCGATAGGCGGCGTAGGCGACGACGTCGGTGTCCGAGGCCAGGACCAGGTCCTGGGGGTCGACCCTGCCCCGGTACTTCTTCATGAGTTCCTGGACCGACGTGGCCAGCGCGTGTTCGTTGGCCCCGCTGGCGACACTGTCGATCGCCGCGAAGAGTTCGCTGTTCAGATTCCCCATGCGCGTTTCTTCTCGTCCGGCGTTACCGGGGAATTCTATGCGCCGCCCCCACCCGGACCGGGCGGTGAGCGGAGCGCGGCCCAAGGGTCAGGTGGCTCGTCGGGACTCGGCCTTGGCGATGGCGGAGCGGCAGGTGCGGGCCAGGGAACGGTGGTTGGAGAGGCGGTCCAGCAGGCCGTAGGGGCTGAGGGGGCCGGAGGGGGCATCCCCCATGGGGGCGCCCTCAGCGTCGGTGACGTCAAGGGAATCGCCGGTGAGCAGGCCGCTCCGGGACCACCGCTCCCACCGTTCGAAGTCCGGGCTGTACTGGTGCGCGAACACGAAGGCGGGTTCGCCGCTTCCCTCCAGAGGGGCGCCGCCACGCGCCCACAGGGTGACGCCGCCGCTGCTGGACCACTCCTTGGCCGTGACCACCTCCACCTCAGGGCGGCCCGAGCGGTCGCGCACCAGCAGGGCGTCCTCGGCGCGGGTGCGGGGGTGCAGTTCGCGCTGCTCCTCGACCGAGGTCAGGGAGACGATCAGGCGCGGCACCCACCACCAGTTCTCCCGGCGCGCGATCAGGCTGTCCGCGCGCAGCCGTGTGGGCGGGTGCTTGATCGCCTCCTGCTCCACCAGGTGCTCCACGAACTCGGAGCCGTCGA
Source organism: Nocardiopsis sp. SBT366 (assembly GCF_001083815.1). Classification (NCBI taxonomy): domain Bacteria; kingdom Bacillati; phylum Actinomycetota; class Actinomycetes; order Streptosporangiales; family Nocardiopsidaceae; genus Nocardiopsis; species Nocardiopsis sp. SBT366. The sequence continues at coordinate 3,054 of NZ_LAVM01000109.1, forward strand.
GGTCCTCGACCACCTCGACCGGGCCGGTCCCCACCACGGCCGAACGTCCCCCCGCGTCCTGCGCGCTCACGCTGAAGGCGGCGGTCCGGCCCCTGAGCGAGAGGGCGGTCCCGGCCATCGAGTAGGGAAGGGCGACACACGGGGTGTCACGCCACATGAGTGGAACCACGGGAATACCCGAAGGGCCGGAAGACGTGGTCCAGGAGAGTTCGGCGACGGTGGATCGCTGCCAAACCGTGATCAGGTCAGTCAAGGTCAGGCCTTATATGTGAGGAATGCCGCATGTTAATTTCTGGTGACTTTAACCCATACTCCGAATCGGCCGCGACCCCCCAGGTGACGAGCACGGACAGAGGGGACGCGGTGACGACTTGGACCCGGAGCGTGAAAGGTAGGCCTCGGCCATGCCCGCAGCCCTAGTCCTACTCGCGTCGGTGGCGGTGTTTGCCGTTGGCTACCGTTACTATTCGCGATATTTGGCAGAGAAGGTGTACGCGCTCGACCCCGGGTACATCACCCCGGCGCACACCTACAAGGACGGCGTCGATTTCGTTCCGACGAATCGTCACATCGTTTTCAGCCACCACTTCATCTCGGTGGCGGGTGCCGCGCCCATCGTCGGTCCGGCCGTCGCGGTCTTCTGGGGCTGGGGCCCCGCGCTCGCGTGGATCCTGCTCGGCACCGTCTTCGCGGCGGGTGTGCACGACTTCGGCGCCCTGGTGGTGTCGGTCCGGCACAAGGCCCGCAGCATCGGCACCCTCGCGGGCGAGGTCATCAGCAAGCGTTCCCGCACGCTCTTCCTGGTGATCATCTTCTTCCTGCTGACCATGGTGAACGCGGTGTTCGCGGTGGTCATCTCGAACCTGTTCGTGAACTACCCGGCGGCAGTCCTGCCGGTGCTGATCGAGATCCCGCTGGCGATCGCGGTCGGCCAGATCGTCTACAAGAGACGCACCGCGGCTCTGGTGCCGTCGATCATCGCGCTGGCCCTGGTCTACGTGTGCATCCCGCTCGGCGTGATGTACCCGATCGACATCACCGGCGTCTCCGAGGCCATGGGGATGACCCCCAACACAGTGTGGGTCATCCTGCTGTTCGTGTACGCGTTCGTGGCCTCCCGCATCCCGGTGTGGATGCTGCTCCAGCCGCGCGACTACATCAACCTGCACCAGATGATGCTGGCCTTCGTGGTCATCGGCCTCGGTGTGATCGTCGGCTGGGACACGATCGTCGCCCCGGTCATCAACAGCGACATCCCCGCGGGCTCCCCGCCCTGGTTCCCGCTGCTGTTCGTCACCATCGCCTGCGGCGCCATCTCCGGTTTCCACAGCCTCGTGGCGTCGGGGACCACGGCCAAGCAGATCGACAAGGAGACCGACTCCCGGATGGTCGGTTACCTGGGCGCGGCCGGTGAGGGCACGCTCGCGGTCTGCTCGATCCTGGCCTGCACCGCCGGTGTCGTCGCCGCCTCGGCCTCGCCGCTGGCGGACTGGCGCGGGCTCTACAGCGACTTCGGTTCCGCGTCCGCCGGTGCCACCGGCAACTTCGTCGAGGGTGTCGGCCAGTTCGCCAACAACATCGGCGTCCCGCTGGAGATCGGCGTCATCTTCGCGGTGGTCGTGGTGGTCAGCTTCGCCGCCACCACCATGGACACCGGTGTGCGCCTCCAGCGCTACATCGTCCAGGAGATCGCCGAGATCATCCGCTTCCGTCCGCTGGCGCGCAACCTCACCGCGGCCACCCTGGTCGCCTCGATCGTCCCGCTGTGCCTGGCGCTCATCCCGGGCGACTTCGCCTTCGGCACCCTGTGGCAGCTGTTCGGCACCACCAACCAGCTCACCGCCGGGCTCGCGCTCGCGGTGATCGCGGTGTGGGTGACCAAGCGCGGGCGCAACCCGCTGGCGATCCTCATCCCGCTGCTCTTCCTGCTGGTGATGACCTCGTGGGCGCTGATCGTCAACCTGGTCGCGTTCCTGAAGTCGGACTCGCTGATCGACCTGTTCCTGCTGGCCCCGCTGGACTTCGTCATCTTCGCCCTGGCGATCTGGCTGGTCGTCGAGGCCGGTCTCGCCCTGCGCAAGGCCTTCGCCGCCCGCCGGGCCGGTGAGCTCCCCGAGGCCGACGACACCGGGGCGGCCCCGTCCGAGGACACCGCCCCCGACGTGAAGGAGAAGTAACAACGTGGACCCGACGGGTGCGCTCTCCCGCGTACGTGACGCCTGGAAACGGCTGGAGGCCTTCCACGACGAGGTCTTCGCCTCGCGCTGGCGTCAGGAACTGCGCAGGGAGGCGCGCACCCAGGAGGACACCCTGCGGGCCCTTCTCCTCCTCGAGACCCTGGGAGTGGAGGGGCCCGTCTCCTATGAGACCCTCGACCTCATCCCGTACATGGTGGCCGATCTGCACGAGTGGCACCAGCGCATGGGGCGGGACGATCTGGGCGGACCGGGGGTGTGCTGTTGAGGTTCGGCCGAGAACGCCGTGAGCGAGTGGCCTCCGAACCCTCGGAGGCCCCCATCGTCTTCTTCGGCGGCAAGGGCGGGGTCGGCAAGACCACCATGGCCGCCGCGCACGCGCTGGGCCTGGCCGACGCCGGGCTGCGCACCCTCCTGGTGTCCACCGACCCCGCGCACTCGCTGGGCGACGCGCTGGACCTCCCCCTGGGCGACCGCCCGGTGCGGGTCAGCGAGAACCTGTGGGCCCGCGAACCCGACGCGGACGCCGCACTGCGCCGCAGGGTCAGGAGGATCGGGGACGACGCCAGCGCGGCCCTGCCCCGGGAGATCCTGCCCGCCGTCACCCGCCACCTGGACCACGCGGCCGCCGGTCCGGGCATGGCGGAGTCGGCCCTGGCCGACCTGCTGATGGACGCCATGGAGGAGGTGCCCGGCACGTGGGACCGCCTCGTGGTGGACAGCGCCCCCACCGGCCACCTGCTGCGCCTGCTCGACCTGCCCGAACTGCTCACCCCGTGGGTCCAGGGGCTGGTGCGCCAGCGTGAGCGGGCCGTGGACGCCGATCGATTCGCTGTGGGAGTGGTGGGCGGCGATGGCGACGGCGCCCCGGACGATCCCCTCTTGGAGAAGCTGCACGCCCGCCGCCGCAAGCTCGAACGGGCCGCCGCGCGCCTGCGTGAGGACGCGCAGGTCCGGCTCGTCCTGGTGCCGCGCCGCATGGTGCTGGCCGAGACGGACCGTGCCGCGGCCCAGCTCGTGCGGACGGGCTTCCGGCTGGGCCGGGTGATCGTCAACCAGGTCCCGGAGGACGCGGACCCCGAGGTCCTGGGCGCCGTCCGGGACCGCTTCGCCGCGCACGGCACGGTGGAGCTGCCCCTGAGCGCCTCGGAGCCCATCGGCCCCGAGGCCCTGCGCGCCCTCGTCGCCAGGCTGGGCTGACCAGCACTCCGCCGCCTGACCCCGACCCTGACGCCCCCGGCAACGCCGGGGGCGTCCTCCGTTTCCCAGGAACCTCCCCGGGTTCCCGGCCACGCTCCGTCCTTTTGCGCTAACAGAGATCGGATCATCGCAGACTTTTGTCGATTGCCATCAAAAAGGTTATTGACGGTCGCCACAAGGATGCGTAGATTCGTGACTCAGCTCACAGGATGGAGGTCCCCCCGATGGGTTCGACGATGCATCGCAACATGCTTGGGCGACGTTGGCGCGGCTCGATGGCGCTAGGCGCCGTCGCCGTGGCCGGAACGCTGCTGGCCACGGCGTGCAGCACCCCCGAGAGCGGCGGCGGATCGGGCGAGGCCGAGGGCCCGTTCACGATCGGGGTCAGCAACGGCTTCATCGGCAGCGAGTGGCGCGAGCAGATGCTGTCCGAGCTGGAGACGGCCTTCGGCGAGTACGAGGCCGAGGGGATCGTCGACCAGCTCGTCGTGGAGAGCGCCGACGTCGACATCAACGGCCAGATCCAGCAGATCCGCAACCTCATCCGTTCGGACGTCGACGCGATCATCGTCAACCCGAACTCGCCCACCGCGCTGGACCAGGTGTTCGCCGAGGCCGCCGAACAGGGCATCCAGATCGTCGCCATCGACCAGGCGGTGGAGTCCGAGAACGTCGTCAACGTGGTCATCGACCAGGCGGAGTGGGCCTCCCTCTCCGCCCAGTGGCTGGCCGACGAGGTCGGCGAGGGCGGCCGGATCATCGCGGTCAACGGCATCGACGGCCACCCTGCCAACGAGGACCGCTGGTCCGGGGCGAGCGAGGTCTTCGACGCCGCCGGGGTCGAGGTCGTCGCCAACGACTACGCCGAGTGGGACCAGAACCAGGGCCAGACCGTCACCCGCGACCTGCTGGCCAGCAACCCCGACGTCGACGGCGTGTTCGTCCAGGACGGCATGGCGCTCGGCGCCTTCCGCGCGTTGCAGGCCGAGGGCCTCGTGGACGACGTCGTCATGACCGGTGAGGCGCGCGTGGGCTACATGCGCGAGTGGGACGCCCTGCGCTCGGAGGGCGACTACACCAGCATCGGCGTGCCCAACCCGCCGTCGGTCTCGGTGTCGGCCCTGCACGTGGTGATCCGGATGCTCCAGGGCGAGGAGTTCACCTCCGACGGCCTCGACGGCAACAACGCCTGGCTGCCCATCCCGGAGACCATCACCGACGACACCTTCGACGAGCGCTTCGCCGAGGTCTCCGACGAGAACGACGCCTACGCCGTGGACCACGCGCTCACGCCGGAGGAGGCCGACGCCTACTTCGAGTAGTCCGCGCGGGGAGCCGGGCGTACCCACCCGTGGCGGAGGCCGCGAACGGACAGGAGCAGGGAGAGAACTCGTGGACTCACCGACGTTTCTGCGCATGAGCGGTGTGCGCAAACGCTACGGAGGGGTCACCGCGCTGGACGGTGCCGACTTCGAGGCCGACTCCGGGACGGTGCACGCCGTCCTCGGACCCAACGGTTCGGGCAAGTCGACCCTCCTGAAGGTGCTCACCGGGGTGGTCGGCCCGGACGCCGGTCAGGTGCGGTTGGACGGCGCACCTCTCCGGCCGCGCGGCCCCCGCGACACCCTGACCGCCGGAATCAGCTCCGTGTACCAGGAGCTGTCGCTGGTCGAGGACTTCACCGTGCTGGACAACCTGGTGCTGGGCGTGGAGCCCTCCCGGTTCGGGCTGCGCGACCGCCGCGCCGCGCTGGCCAGGTCCCTGCCGTGGTTGGAGCGGTTCGCCCCGGCCTTCGGCGGCAGGGTGCCGGTCCGCGAACGCGTGAGCGACCTCGACCCCGGGGAGCGCCAGGTCGTCGAGGTGTGCAAGGCGCTGGTCCGCGATCCCCGCGTGCTCGTGTTGGACGAGGCGACCGCCTCGCTGCGTCGCGGCCAGGTGGAGGTGCTCTTCGAGGTCGTGGACGAACTCCGTGCGCGCGGCGTGCTGGTCCTGTTCATCACCCACCGCTTGGCGGAGATCTACGCCGTGTGCGACCGCGCCACGGTCATGCGCAACGGGACCGACGTGGCCACGGTGACGGTGGCCGGGACCCCGGAGGCCGAACTGCTGGAACTGATGTCGGGTCGCCCGAGCGCCGCGCCGTCGGGCACCCGGGGGTCGGGAACCCCCGCAGCGGAGAGCTCCGAAGCGGGGACTCCCGCAGTGGAGACCCCCGCCTCGGGGACCGACACCGCCCCGGCCGCAACGGCCGCCAAGGACCAGGACACCGACCCCGCCGCTCCACCGCGACTGGAGGTGCGGGACCTGACCGGTGACCGTCTCCACGGGGTCTCCCTGCAGGTCCGCGCGGGTGAGGTGCTGGGGCTCGGCGGACTCCAGGGGCAGGGGCAGTCCGAACTGATGGCCGCCCTCTTCGGCGCCGGCCGCCGGACCGGCGGCACCGTGCTGCTGGACGGAACCCCGGTGCGCGCCCGCTCGCCCAAGCAGGCCGTCCGGGCCGGGTTCTGTTACGTACCCGGCAACCGGGGCACCCAGGGCCTGGCCCTGGGCCGCCCCATCCTGGAGAACCTCGCCCTGCCCTCGGTGGGCCGCCGCGCCTTCCTGGGCGTGGGCCTGTCGAGGCGCCGCGAGGTCGCGGCCGCCCGCGCGGTGGCCGAACGCGTCAACACCCGCTACGGCTCCCTGAACGACCCGGTCTCCACGCTCTCCGGCGGCAACCAGCAGAAGATCGTGGTCGGCAAGTGGTTCCCCACCGAACCCGCCGTGGTGCTGATGGACGACCCGGCCAAGGGCATCGACGTCGGTGCCAAGGCCGAGATGTTCGACGTGGTGGCCGAGCTGGCCGCGTCCGGCGCGGCCGTGATCGTGGGCTCCAGCGACGACCGCGAACTGGTCGAGGTCTGCGACCGCGTACTGGTGATGTTCGAGGGGCGGGTGGTGGACGAGGTGTCCGGTGACCGGCTCACCGAGGACACCCTGATCGCCAGTGCCATGCACGTCACCGGTGCCGACGTCGCCGCCGCCCGCGAGGGCCACACGACCGAACTCCCCGACCCCGAACCGCGTCACGCCGAGGAGGGCGGAGCATGAACCTCCTGAGGGGCACCGGAACACAGGACCTGCCGGGTCCGGTGCGGTCCGTGATGTCCGTACACATGCCGGCCCTCGCCGTGGGCCTCCTCCTGCTGGTCACGGTGACGGCCTCCGCGATCCTCCAACCCGGGTTCTTCTCGCCCTACGGCCTCAGCGCCAGCTTCGCCACCTTCCTGCCACTGGCCACCATCGCGGCCGCGCAGACCATCATCGTGCTCGGCGGCGGGATCGACCTGTCCATCGGCACCATCGTCACGCTGTCCTCGGCGGTGTCGGTGGTGCTCATGCAGGGGGACGACGCCCGCCTGCCGCTGGCCCTGGCCGCCGGGCTCGCCACCGGCGCCGCCTGCGGCCTGTTCAACGGCCTCGTGGTGGCGGTCCTGCGGCTGCAACCCATCGTGGCGACCTTCGCCACGAGTTCGGTGTTCGGCGGGCTGGCCCTCCTCGTGCTGCCGTCCCCCGGCGGCCAGGTCTCCCCGCTCCTCACCGGGACCTACCGGATGGTCCTGGCGATGTACGTGCCGATCCCCGCCGTGCTGCTCGTGGTCCTCTTCCTCAGCTGGCGGATGCTGCGGGGGACCCGCTACGGACAGCACCTGTACGCGGTGGGCGGCAACGCCGAGGCCGCCTACACCTCCGCCGTCCCGGTCTCGAGGGTGCGCGTGCTGTCGTACACCCTCGGAGGCATGGTGGCCTCCCTCGCCGGGGTGGCGCTGCTGGCCGACGCCGGGGCGGGCGATCCCACCCTGGGCACCGAACTCACCCTCGGGTCGATCGCCGCGCTCGTCATCGGCGGCACCCGGCTGCGGGGCGGCTCCGGAGGGGTCGGCGGAGCGCTGGTGGGCGCGGTGGTGCTCTCCCTCATCCAGGGGCTCGTCTTCTTCGCCGGTGTCCCCACCAACGCCCGTGAGTTCGTCTACGGCTGCGTCATCATCGCGGCGATCGCGCTCGCCGGGCTCCTCACCGCCCGCGAGGGATCGGCGTCCGGAGCATCAGGAGGCAGAAGATGACCACCACCCTCACCGCGCGCCGCCTGACCAGGGATCCGGTGGTGATCTCCGGCGTGGTCACCCTGCTGCTGTGGGTCGTGGCCAGCTTCTACTCGCCCGCCTTCGCCTCGTGGGGCCACATCGTCACCACGCTGACCGTCGCCTCGTTCCTCGGGGTGATCGCGATCGGCCAGACCCTGGTGATCATCGCCGGGGGAGAGGGCATCGACCTGTCGGTGGGCTCGGCGGCCACCCTGTCCGCGATCGTCGCCTCCCGATTCATGGACGGCAGCAACGACGGCTTCCTCTTCGCGGTGCTGGTGGCCCTGGGCTCGGCCTGCGTGATCGGGGTGGTCAACGGGATCGGCGTCCTGCTGTTCCGGGTGCCACCCCTGGTGATGACCCTGGGCATGATCGCGGTCGTGGCCGGGTTCATCCGGCTCTACACCGGCGGCCGCCCCGAGGGATCGGCGGCGCCCCTGCTCAACCAGCTGGTCACCGGCGACACGGTGTTCGGCATCCCCGGGGTCCTGTGGCTGTGGCTCGCGCTGTCGGTCGTGGTGATCTGGCTGCTGCGCCGCACGGCGTTCGGGTGGCGGCTCTACGCGGTGGGCGCCAACCGGACCACGGCCCACCTGTCCGGGGTCAACCCCTCCGCGATCCGGTTCAGCGCCTACGTGCTGTCCTCCCTGTTCGCCGGGGTTGGCGGACTGCTGCTCCTCGGCTACTCCCAGAACGTCTACACGAACCTGGGCGCCGACTACATGCTCAACAGCGTCGCGGCCGTCGTGATCGGGGGGACCGCGCTGATCGGAGGGGTCGGCGGCTACCTCGGCACCATCGTCGGCGCCATCCTGCTCACCGTTCTGAGCGCGCTGCTGCGCACCATGCAGATCGGCGGCGGCGAGTGGGGAGACGCGCCGCGCCAGATCCTCTTCGGGCTGGTGCTGATCGTCGTGCTCACCGCCTACGGCCGTCAGAGACACCTGCGCGCCTGACCCCCCACCGCCGTGGCGGTCACCCCCCGCACCGCCGCGGCCACCACCAACTCCGTACAGCTCAACTCGATGGGGAGACTCCAACGTGACTTCACAGGTGAACGGTCGGCTCGGCGTCGGCATCGTCGGCAGCGGGTTCATCGCCGACTTCCACACCCGTTCCTTCCGGGGCGTGCGCGACGCCGACGTCGTGGCGGTGTGCGGCCGGACGGCGGAGACCGTTCGACAGGTGGGCGACGTCGCCAGGGAGCTGCGCGTGGGCGACCCCGCCGGCTACGACGACGTGCGCGCGATGGTGCGCGACCCCGCCGTGCACGCGGTGTGGGTGACCACCCCCAACCACGTGCGGCTGGAGACCGTCCGGGCGATCTGCGAGGAGGTGACCTCCGGCCGGGCCGAACTGCGGGGGATCGCGATCGAGAAGCCCCTGGGGCGCACCGTCGCAGAGGCCGAGGAGGTCCTGAAGCTCGTGGAGGGGGCCGGGCTGCTCCACGGCTACCTGGAGAACCAGGTCTTCGCGCCCGGGGTGACGCGCGCCCACGAGCTGGTCTGGGCGCGCGGGGCCTCCGCCTCGGGCTCCCCCTACCTGGCGCGCTGCTCCGAGGAGCACAGCGGCCCGCACCGGGCGTGGTTCTGGCAGGGCGAGAACCAGGGCGGCGGGGTCCTCAACGACATGATGTGCCACAGCGTGGAGGCCTCCCGCTACCTCCTCACGCCGCCGGGGACCCAGGCCAGGGACTGGCTGCGGCCGATCAGCGTGGAGGCGACCATCGCCTGCCTGAAGTGGGCGCGCCCGCACTACGCGGACGAACTGGTCAACCGGTACGGACCCGAGGTCGACTACCGCAGGAGCCCCTCCGAGGACTACGCGAGGGCCACCGTGGTCTACGTCAACGGCGACGGCCACCAGGTGGTCGCCGAGGCCACCACGTCGTGGAGCTACGTCGGCGCGGGGCTGCGGCTCAGCTACGAACTCCTGGGCCCCGAGTACTCCATGTCCTCCAACACCCTGGACACCGAGTCGAAGGTGTTCCTCAGCCGTGAGATCGCCGGAGGGGTCGGAGAGGACCTGGTGGAGAAGCAGAACGCCGAGGGCGGGCTCATGCCGGTGGTGCCCGACGAGGCGGCGACCTACGGCTACACCGAGGAGAACCGGCACATGGTCGAGTGCTTCCTGGACGGGGCGCAGCCCCGCGAGGACCTCCACGACGGCAGGGACGTGACCCGCCTGTTGATGGCCGCCTACCTGTCGGCGCAGGAGGGCCGCCGGGTCGACCTCACAGACCCGGCCACCCAGGAGCAGCTGGCCGCCTTCGTGCCCGACGTCGCCCTCGGCAAGTGGCGCGCCGGGGTCTGAACCCCCGCGCGCCCCGCCCGTCCGGCCCTCACTTCCCCAGGGGGCCGGACGGCGGGATCGGCCTCTCCTGATCCGAGGGGACCGCGAACAGGCTCGGGACCCTCGGCTCCGGCGCGGTGTCACCGGCCGGTGCGGTCGAGGGCCCCGAGGGGAACGGATCCGTCAGTGGACCGGCTCATCCGCCAGCGCCGCCTGGGCCCTGGCCTCCAGGGTGTTCCTGACCCCCTCCAGCTCCCTCGGCACGCTCTCGTCGAAGTGCGCCTTCATCCAGGTGTCGTCGTAGGGTGCGTCGGCCTTCGCCGTGAACTCGTAGTGCCAGGTCAGACGCACGCCCTCGGGCAGGTCCTCGTACACCCAGCGCAGGTGCATGTACTCGAACGGTCCGGTCTCCACCCGCACCGCGCGGGCCTCGCCCTCGTCCCGGTACATGGTGCGGTCGGACACCCAGGTCATCACGCGGCCCTGCTCGTCAGGGTGCTTGGTGATCCGGAAGCGGACGGTGTCGCCCTCATGGTGGATGACGTCCACGGACGCGTGGCCGGGGAAGAGATCGGTCCACCTGGCCACGTCGTTGGTCACCTCCCAGACCAGGTCGTAGGGCGCGTCGATGATGGTGCTGTACTGGAGCTTCACTGCCATGGGGGTCACACACCTTCCACAAGGGCGGGGGAGTCGTCGTTGACGAACGCGATCAGGGCGGTGGGAGAGGGCGACAGCTCCGCCTCGCTGCCCAGCTTGCGGCCGACCCTGCGCTCGATCTCGGCGACGATGCCGAGCACACCGAGCGAGTCCACGCCCAGGTCCTCGAAGGTCCGGGCCGCCGCGGTCTCCGTGTCGGTCCGTACCCCGGCACTGGTGGAGATCAGCTCCACCAGCTCCTCCAACGTGATCTTTTCCTGCGCCATGGTTCTCCTCGTATCTCGTGTGTGTCAGACGTGGTGCGGACTGGTGAGGACGACCGCGGAGTTGCCGCCGCCCATGCCTCGGGACAGGACCAGCGCGGTACGCAGGCGGGCGGGCCGGGCCACCCGGACGACCAGGTCGAGCCCTGCGGGGGGATCGGGAACGCGGGCGGTGGGCGGGATGACCTGGTGTTCCAGGCTCAGGACGGCGGCGGCCACGTCGAGCGCCCCGGCCCCGGCGTGCGCCCGGCCGAAGCCCGTCTTCGGAGCCGTGACGGCCACTCCGTCGGGAAAGAGCTGACGCAGCGCCGTGGCCTCGTCGGCGTCGGCCTTGGGCATGCCCAGAGCGTCGGCGAAGACCACGTCCACCTCGTCCGGGGTGACCCCGGCACGGCGCATCGCGCCGAGGGCCGCGTGCAGGAGGCCCTCGCCGCCGGGGTCGTGGCCCCCGACCGAACCGAAGGTGCTCGCCTGTCCCGCGACGACGGCCCGGACACGGGCGCCGCGCGCCCTGGCCAGCTCCTGGTCCTCCACGAGCGCGACGGCCGCGCCCTCCGCCGGGACGTAGCCGACCGTCCGCTCGGTGAACGGGAGGTACACCGACTCGGGGTCGTCGCCGTCGGTGAGGGTCCCGGAAACCGCCTGGCAGGCCAGGGAGTACGGCGCCCCGATCGCCGACTCGCTGGCGCCGACCAGCATCGCCGAGCCGCCGCGGCGCAGGGCCTGCTCCGCCTGCCCCAGGGCGTCCAGCATTCCCGGTTCGTCGGTGACCAGGACACCGCACATGCCCTTGAGCTGGTTGCGGATCGACACCTGCCCGGTGCTGGCCGCGTAGAACCACGCGATGGACTGGTAGGGGCCCACGTGGCTGGGGCCACTGCCGTACAGAGCGGTCAGTTCGCGCTGTCCGAACTCGGCCCCGCCCGCGCCGGAGCAGATGAGCACCCCGGTGGCGTAGGGGTCGGCCGTGACGTCGAACCCCGAGTCCTTCAGCGCCTCCTCGGCCGCCACCATCGCGAACCAGGTGAACGCGTCGGTCTGGACGACGTAGCGGCCGTCCAGGTGGTCGAGGGGGTCGAACCCGCGCACCCGGCCGCCCAGACGGACAGGGAAGCCGTCGGTGTCGAAGTCGGAGAGCGGGGCGATGAGCGACCGGCCCTCCACGAGCGCGGCCCAGTAGTCGTGGGTCCCGGTCCCCGCCGGGGAGACCGTACCCAGGCCCGTGATCACCAGGTTCATGACCGCACCTCACTCCCTCGGTCGAGGACGACCGCAGACTGGAAACCCCCGAAGCCGCTGCCCACGGACAGCACCACGTCGACCCTGCGCTCACGCGCCGTCACGGGCACGTAGTCGAGGTCGCACTCGGGGTCGGGGGTGGTCAGGTTCGCCGTGGGCGGCACCACCCCGGTGTCCATGGCGAGCACGCAGGCGGCGAGTTCGATGGAGCCGATCGCCCCCAGGGAGTGCCCCACCATCGACTTGATCGACGTCATGGGGGTCCGGCGGGCGTGCTCTCCCAGCGCCCGCTTGACCGCGTCGGTCTCGTGCCGGTCGTTCTGCACGGTCCCCGAACCGTGCGCGTTGACGTAGTCCACGTCGGTGGCCGGACGGCGCGCCTGGTCAAGCGCGGTCGTGATGGCACGCGCCATCTCCGACCCCTCGCGGCGCAGGCCGGTCATGTGGAACGCGTTGCCGTGGTTGGCGAAACCCGCCACCCGGCAGCGGAGGCGCGCTCCGCGGCGGCGCGCCGCCGACGCCTCCTCCAGGACCAGGACGGCCGCCCCCTCACCCATGACGAAACCGTTCCGGTGCCGGTCGAACGGACGGGACGCGTGCTCGGGGTCGTCGTTGGTGTCCGACGTCGCCCTGATGGCGTCGAAGCAGGCCATGGCGATGGGGGAGATCGGGGATTCGGCCGCCCCGGCGATCACCACGTCGGCCAGGTCGTCCTCGATGGTCTGCGCCGCGTAGCCGACGGCGTCGAGGCCGGACGTGCAGCCGGTGGACACGGTGCGGACCGGACCGCGCGCGCCGACCCGCTCGGCGATCTCACCCGAGAGCGAGCTCGGGGACAGCGCCAGGTCCAGGTGCGGCCCCGCGGCCCCGGGGTCGACCACCCAGTCCGCGCCGCCACGGCTCATCACGGCGTACTCGCGGTCCAGCTGGGAGGTGGCGCCGACCGCGGTCCCCATGCTCACGCCGACGCGCCAGGGCGAGAAGTCGGTCAGGGGGACGGCGCTGTCCGCCAGCGCCTCGGCGGTGGCGACGGCCGCGAACTGCGCGTATCTGTCCATGCGTTCGGCCTGTTCGTGTTCCAGCCCGAGCGCGACGGGATCGAAGTCGACCTCGGCGGCGATCCGGGACCGGTAGCCCGTCGGGTCGAACAGGGTGATGCCACGGGTCGCGGTCCTTCCCGCGGTGAGCATGTCCCAGAAGGCGGTCGCGTTGGTCGCACCGGGAGCGACCACCCCGATTCCGGTGATGACGGCCTCACGCCTCATGGGACCTCCCCTGGGCCGACGCGGCGGAGTGCCGCGGCTGGGTGGTGGACTCCGTGGCGGTGGCGG
>NZ_LAVM01000110.1:0-15948 GCF_001083815.1 Nocardiopsis sp. SBT366
GGACGGGGCGGGGTGCGCGGCCGGTTCGTTCACGGGGGTGGCCTACCCAGGTGACCTGGACGCCACGCCGACCGTGGAATGGAGGGCGTGGTCCGGGCCCAACGCTTTCCGCCCCGGCCCGCTACTCGGCCCTGCGGTAGGTCTGGACGCGGACCGAGGCCGTGGTGGTGAAGGGGTCCGGGAGGGCCGCCACGCGGGACCTCAGCTCCTCGGGGGTGACGTGCCTGGCGCTGGGGCCCATTCCCACCACGGTCAGCACGTCCTCGTGGGCCAGCTCCATGGTGAAGCGCAACTCACGGGTGGCGACGTGGTCGAAGTGGCCCCCCAGGCTGTCGGCCAGGCGTTCGTCCTTGCGCGGGTCGACGTCGAGCAGGCCCAGGGCCTCACGGGGTTCCCGGAGGTGGTCGGGTGCGGGAGTGACGACCAGCAGGACCCCGGCGGGCTGGAGGACGCGGTGGAACTCGGGGGCGTTGCGGGGGGCGAAGACGTTGATCACGGCGTCGGCCGTGTGGTCGGCCAGGGGCAGGCGGCGCCAGGAGTCCGCGGTGACCGCACCGCTGCGGGGGTGCGCCCTGGCGGCCCTGCGCGCGGCGAACTTGGAGACGTCGGTGGTCAGGCCGACAGCGTCGGGGAGCGCGGTGAGCACCTGGGTGAGGTAGTGCCCGGTGCCGCCGCCGACGTCGACGATGACGCGGCGTTGCGCGAGCTCCTCGGCCAGGGCCCTGCCAATGGGGTCGTAGTGCCCCCGTTCCTGGAAGCGCTGCCGCGCGGCGACCATGTCCCTGCTGTCTCCGGACCCGGGCGGGGTGGCGCCGGTGAGCAGGCTCGCGTAACCCTCCCTGGCGACGTCGAAGCTGTGGCCGTGGGCGCAGGTGAGCCCCTGGTCCAGAGGACGCGCGCAGACGGGGCAGGTCAGGGAGGCCGCCAGGGAGGCGGGCATGCGCAGCAGGGGGCCGGTCTTGTTCGTCATGATCGCGGTCAGCCTACCGTCTGACCAGGGTGGGGCCCGTCGCACACCCGCGTCCGCCGACGGGACCCCCTGGCTCCGGCTACGGACCGACGGACCGGCCCGCGTAGTCGGGGGCGGGCTCGGCGAGGGCCGCGAGGTTCGCGGCGACCCCCTCGGGCAGGGGCACCGTCCGTCCCAGGGCCTGGTCGACGTGGAGCGCCATCAGTTCCTCGGTCGCCGCCAGAACGTCTCCGACCCACATCTCGTGGCAGATCCGCACCTTCTTGGCTCCCGGGCGCTCCGGCCCCGGACCGATCACCCGGGTGTGGATCTCGACCTCGGCGTCCGCCGTCACCTCGTTCAGGTACCGCACGTGCGCCTCAACCGTGTACAGCGAACAGCCGGACGCCTCACGGTAGGCGGAGTCGAGACCGACCCGGTCCATCAGCGCGTCCGTGGCGAACCCGAAGACCAGGACGTAATAGGCCTCGCTGAGGTGGCCGTTGTAGTCGATCCACTCGGGTCGCAGTCGCTGGGTGAGTGTGGCGCTCACGCGGCCTCCCCGTTCCGCTCGGCGGCCTCCGCCCGTTCGACCTCCTCCAGCGCGCGGGCCACCGCGATCAGACGGCGGTCGCGCTGGGCGATCAGTTCGGCGGTGGAGCGCCCGGCCACGACCTCGTCGGTGCCCGCGACCATGCGGTCGCGCAGGTCCTCGGTGAGTTCGGGCGCCTCCAGACGGGTCCACGGCGACTTCAGGGACGGCCCGAAGTGGTCGAGCATGTGGGCCATGCCGCCCTCTCCCCCGGCCAGGTGGAAGGTCAGGCAGGGGCCGAAGAAGGCCCAGCGCAGCCCGGGGCCGCTGGTCATCGCCTGGTCGATCTGCTCGACGGTCGCCTCGCCCTCGGCGACCATGTGCAGGGCCTCGCGCCAGGCGGCCTCCTGGATGCGGTTGCCGATGAACCCCGGAAGCTCCTGGTCCATGCTGATCACGGACTTGCCCGCCGCGCGGTAGAAGTCCGAGGCCCAGTCGACGGCCCAGCGATCAGTGCGCTCACCGCCGACGACCTCGACCAGGGGCACCAGGTAGGGCGGGTTGAAGGGGTGACCGACGACGAGCCGTTCCGGCGTGGCGGCCGCCACCTGCATCTCACTCATGCTGTAGCCGGAGGTGGACGAGGCGATGACCACGCCCTCCGGGGTGGCGGCGTCGAGTTCGGCCAGCAGGTCGATCTTGAGGTCGAGGCGCTCCGGAGCGCTCTCCTGCACGAAGTCCGCCTCCGCGACGGCCTCGGCCAGCGTGCCCACCACACGCAGGTTCTCCATGGAGGCGCCCTCGGCCAGGCCCAGTTCCTCCAGGGCGGGCCACGCCGAGGCGACCAGCCCGCGCAGCTTGCTCTCGGCGTCGGGGGCGGGGTCCCAGGCGACCACCTGGTAGCCGCGCCCCAGGTAGTGGGCGACCCAGCCGCCGCCGATCACGCCCGCTCCGACGCAGGCGACCGTCCGCACGGTCTCGGGGGTGGTTCTCGCGTTCTCCGTCATCGTGCTTCTCCTGTCGGGGGTTCGGGATGCTCGGTCGTCTTCTGTGGATCATTCCGCGCTCGCGACCACCAGGCCGCTCGCATCGGTGGTGGCTCCGCCGCCACCGGCGAAAGCATCCGAAGAACACGCCCTAGGACGCGCTGCGCAGCTGGAGCATGGCGCGGGCCTCGTCCGGTGTGGCCACCCGGGCGCCGAGCTGCTCGATGATGGAGACGGCCTTCTCGGTGAGCTGGCCGTTGGTGGCCTTCACTCCGCGGCTGAGGTAGAGGTTGTCCTCCAGGCCCACTCGGGCGTGTCCGCCGAGCAGCACCGACTGCGCCACCCACGGCATCTGCTTGCGACCGATGGAGAAGCTCGCCCACTGCGCGCCCGCCGGGAGCAGGTTCACCATCGACTGGAGCACGCCCGGGTCCGAGGGCGCCCCGTAGGGAATGCCGGTGCACAGCTGGAACATCGACGGGTCGTCGATGAGGCCCTCGGCGTGCATCGTCTTGGCGAACCACAGCTGGCCGGTGTCGAAGATCTCCAGCTCGGGGCGGACCCCCAGCTCCTGGATGCGCTTGGCGCCCGCGCGCAGCATGTCCGGGGTGGAGATGTACACCTGGCTGCCGTCCCCGAAGTTGAGGCTTCCGCAGTCCAGGGTGCAGATGTCGGGCAGCAGCTCCTCCACGTGCGGCAGGCGGTCCAGCCCGTTGACGAGGTCGGTGCCCTCCTCGAACCGGAGCGGGTCGTCCTGGCCGATCACCAGGTCACCGCCCATCCCCGCCGTGAGGTTGATGACGATGTCCACGCCGGTCTGGCGGATGCGGTCGACCACCTCCCGGTAGAGGGCGTTGTCACGGGAGGGAGCGCCCGTCTCGGGGTCGCGGACGTGGATGTGCACCACGCTGGCGCCCGCCTCGGCGGCCTCGACGGCGGCGGCCGCGATCTGCCGGGGGGTGACGGGGACGTGCTCGCTGCGGCCGACGGTGTCTCCCGCGCCGGTGAGGGCGCAGGTGAGGATGGGTGTGGGGTTCATGAGGTCGCTCAAGGCGGGGCTCCGTCTCTGGGCGTGTGCGGTGATGGTGCGGGTACGGGGGGTCTCACCCGAGAACGTCTCGGTCGATGACCGAGCGCAGGGTGTGGCGCATGTGGTCGACGGACCGTCCGGGCATCCCGGTCATGACCTGGATGCCCAGGCCGTCGATGAGAGCGGTGAGGCGTCTGGTCGTCTCCTCGACGTCGAGGTCGCCGAAGGTCCCGCTCTCCTTCCCCTCCCGGAGGGTGCGGGCGATGGTCTCGTGCCAGCGCCGGTAGGAGTCGGCGTGCAGCTCACGCATCCGGGGGTCCAGTGCGGCCGCCGTCCACACCTGGAGCCAGATCGACCACTCCAGGCGCAGGCGGTCCGATCCGGGCAGCTGGAGCTCGATGAGCTGGAGCAGGCGCTCGTACGGGTCCTCGATGGTGTGCAGCCCGGCGACCTGGCGGTCGAACGCCTGCTTGACCGAGTGGCGCAGCGCCTCCACGAGGAGGTCGTTCAGGGTCGGGAAGTGGTAGTGGACGGTGGCGCTGGAGGTGCCGCAGGCCTGGGCGACCTGGGCGACGCGCACCGAGTGGTAGCCGTGCTCCGCGATGAGGGTCCAGGCGGCCTCGATGATCTGGAGACGCCGGTTGTGTTCCCGGGCAGCCTTCGGGTGGTCCGCCAGACTCGCGGACGGCGGTCTGACCGCCGACGAGTCGCGCGGGGCGGCCGAGACCGTGTCGGCGTCGTCCTCACCGTTGATGAGCCAGTTGACCGTCACCCCGGTCTCGTCGGCGATACCGGCCAGTTCCAGGGCGGTGAACCGCCGGGTGCCGGTCAGGGACTTGGAGAGTTTGCTGGGCTCGATGCCGAGTCTGGTCGCGAACTGCCGCTGGGAGAGACCGGATCGGCGGATCGCCTCCCGGGCCCTGCCTCGTACGTCGTCGACCACGTTGTCGTTCACGATGAGAACGTAACAACGCCATGGCGATTATCGCAACATGTGATCGAGAAACGCTTCGCCGCAGACCCGTCGATCCGACCGCTCCGACCTGACCACAACCCCGCACGAGCAGGGACTAACGGCTCGGATGCACCACCTCGACAGTCATGCGCAACTGACTGATTGATCAGTCAGCGAGCGAACCAACGGCGCCCTGCCGGACCAGGACCGCCACCGGGTAGTGGTCGAGGACCTCGGAGAGTCGGGCGGTGGTGAGGCCGTCCACGCGTTCGGGGGCGAGCGTCCGGCCGGTGAGGAGGTCGGTCCACTCCCCGGGCCCCGAGGGCAGCGGCAGCACGGTGTCGGCCCAGCCCCCGGCGTCGGCCAGCGTCACCGGCAGCCGCGTGGCCACCACCGCCAGGGCGGGCTCACGGGAGCCGCGCACCGTGCGGGCGAAGGACAGGGCGTGCGCGGCGGACGGCCCCTGAGCGGCCAGCGGCAGGTACCCGGTCGGGCGAAGCTCCTCACGGGCGCGCAGGCAGGTGCGGACCAGGTGGAGCTTGGCGGCGCCGGACCCGTCCACCGGCGGACGCCACCCCTGTTCCAACCGGTCCAGGAGCGCGGCGCGGGCCTCGTGGTCCACGGGCCTGCGGTTGTCCGGGTCGACCAGGGACAGGTCCCACAGCTCGGTCCCCTGGTAGACGTCAGGCACACCCGGCCCCAGCAGCTGGAGGGCCTTCTGCCCCAAAGCGTTGCTCCACCCCGGCTCACGCAGGGACTCCGCCATGGCCCCGACCTCCGCGTACAGGTCGGCGTCGGCGCGCAGACGCTCGGGCCAGGAGCGGACGCGGTCCTCGAAGTCGGTGTCCGGGGCGGTCCAGGAAGTGCCGAGGCGAGCCTCGCGGGCGGCCTTGAGCAGGTAGTCGACCAGGCGTTCGTCGCTCAGTGGCCAGGCCCCGAGCAGGGTCTGCCAGCCGAGGAGGTCCAGTGCGGGTTCGGGCAACGGTACGCGCGCGCCCCAGCGGTGGACCGCGTCGGCGAACTCGGTGGGGACCTCCGACAGAACGGCCAGGCGGGCGCGGACGTCCTCGGAGCGTTTGGTGTCGTGGGTGGAGAGCGCCGTCATGGTGAGGGGTTCGGCGGCCTCTCGGCGCAGGTTGGCCTCGTGGAAGGCGGCCGTGTCCACGCCGAAGCGGGCCGGTTCGCCGCCGACCTCGTTGAGGGCGACGAATCGGGTCGCCCTGTAGAAGGCGGTGTTCTCGGTGCCCATGGCCACGACCATGCCGCTGGTCTGCTGGACGCGGCGGGCGGTCTCACCGTGGGGGTCGTCGCGGACGTCGCGGTCGAGGGTCTTGAGGGCGGGTTGGAGGTCGGGGCGGCGTTCGGCGGCGGCGCGCACCGCGCGGGCCCAGGCGGGTTCGGCCTCGGGCAGGTAGGAGCGGTAGACGTCGAAGGAGGCGAGGAGTTCGGTGACGGCCTCCTCACTGCCCTCGGCGTCGGGCAGGGTCGCGGAGATCCGGCGCACCTCCGCGCGCAGGAGTTCGTTGGCGGCGTGGGAGCGGGCCTGGTGGTCGACGGCGCCGGTGTCGGTGGGCACGCCGTGGTCGCGGGCCAGGGCGGTCAGGACGGGTTCGGCGTCGGGGTCGACGAACACCCCGCACACCGTGCGCAGCGCCTCGTATCCCGTGGTCCCGGCGACCGGCCAGGAGGCGGGCAGGGACTCACCGGGGGCGAGGATCTTCTCCACCACGATCCACCCGGGGAAGCGTTCGGCGAGACGGCGGAGGTAGCCGCCGGGGTCGCTGAGCCCGTCGACGTGGTCCACGCGCAGACCGTCGACGCCCCAGCGCAGGATCTCGGCGTGGGTGGCCTCGAAGACCCCGGGGTCCTCCACGCGGACGGCGGCGAGGTGGTCGACGTCGAAGAAGCGGCGGTAGTTGAGTTCGCTGTCGCCGCGCCGCCAGGAGACCAGGCGGTAGTGCTGGCGTTCGTGCACGTCCGCCGGGTCGTCGCCGGGGGTGTACGTGCCCGGGGCCACGGGGAATCGCTGGTCGAAGTGGACCAGGTCGCCGTCGGTGAGGGTGAGCTCGGACAGGGCGGCGCGGCCGTCGTCGCCGTCGTCCGCCAGGACCGGGACCAGGATCGGCCCGGAGCCGTGGTCGAGGTCGAAGCAGCGGGCGTACACGGAGTCGCGGCCGTGCCGGAGCACGTCCCACCACCACGGGTTGGCGTCGGGGCGGGCCACGGACATGTGGTTGGGGACGATGTCGACGACCACCTTCATGCCGAGCGCGTGCGCCCGGTCGACGAGGTCCGCTCGGGCACGTTCACCGCCCAGCGCCTCGGAGACGCGTGTGGCGTCCACCACGTCGTACCCGTGGTCCGACCCGGGGGTGGCGGCGAGGAGGGGTGACAGGTACACGGCGCCCACCCCGAGCCGGTGCAGCTGGTCCAGGAGTACGGTCGCCTCGGCCAGGCCGAAACCGGGCCTCAGCTGGAGTCGGTAGGTCGAGGTGGGTGCCTGCTGCCCGTTCGGGTCGGTGCTGTGCGCGCTCATCACCCAGGACCACTGCCCGGTCGTTCGGCGTGTCATACATGCCCGCTCCTACGGGCGCCCGAAGGCTGGGACAAAGGACCTTCACCGGGCGAAAACGCCTCGTTCACCTCCCGTCCACCCGGAGTCCCCCGTGCCGCCACGGACACGTCCGGTTCCGCACACACCCGCGTTGGGGAAGTCGGTCCGGCAATGGTTAAATTCATCGGCGGTGTTCCATCACCAGCGACGACGCGCCGGGTACCGGCGGCCCGTGGTCAAGACAACGAGGACCACCGACTCCGACGAAGGGGATAGAAGCAGCGTGCTCCCGTCCAACAAGCGCACCCGCACCCAGCGCCGTTCGAGCGCCCACCGGGGCGCGGCCTCGGCCGCGCTGGCCGGACTTCTTCTCGCGTCCACCGCCTGCGGCAGCGACGACGCCGTCCAGGGGGCGGGCCCGGCGGTCCCCGACGACCTGGAGTGCTTCTCGGGGAGCCTGCACGGCTCCGGTTCCAGCGCCCAGGAGAACGCGATGACGACGTGGATCGCGGGCTTCCAGTCGGCCTGCGAGGACGCGCGCATCTACTACGACTCGATCGGTTCGGGCGGCGGCCGCAACCAGTTCATCGACGGCGCGGTGACCTTCGCCGGGACCGACGCGGCCATGGACGCCGACGAGAACGCCGACGCGATGTCGCGCTGCGGCGGTTCGGACACCATCAACCTGCCCGCGTACGTGGTGGCGATCGCGGTGGTGTTCAACCTGGACGGGATCGAGGACCTCAACCTGCGCCCGGACACCGTGGCGAAGATCTTCAACCAGGACATCACACGCTGGAACGACCCGGAGATCGCCGAGGACAACCCCGACGTCGACCTGCCGGACCTGGCGATCACACAGGTCAACCGGGCCGACGACTCCGGGACGACGGAGAACTTCACCCGCTACCTGGCCGACGCCGCCCCCGACTCGTGGCCGCACGAGGCCGGCGGACAGTGGCCGATCACCCCGCGTGAGTCCGCGCAGGGCAACAGCGGCATCGCCGACACGGTCTCGCGGGCCGACGGCGCCATCGGTTACGTGGAGATGTCCCACCTGCACGGCCTGCCCGCAGCGAGCATCGGCGTGGGCGACGAGTTCGTGGACATCTCGCCGGAGGCGGCCGCCAAGGTCGTGGCCGACTCACCGCGCCGCGAGGAGAACACCAGCGAGTACGACCTCGCGCTGGACCTGGACTACGGCACCACCGAACCGGGCAGCTACCCGCTGGTGCTGGTCAGCTACGAGACCGTGTGCCTGGACTTCCCGGACCAGGGCGAGGCCGAGCGGGTCAAGGCGTTCCTGCGGTACGTGGTGAGCCCCGAGGGCCAGGAGGCGGCCTCCGAGGAGACCGACTCGACCCCGGTGAACGACTCCCTGCGCGAGGACCTGCTGACGTCCATCGAGGCGATCGGCTCCTAGGACGCACCTTCGTCCACGGGCGCGTCACCACGGTGGCGCGCCCGTCGCACGCGTACGATCCGGTACCTTACGTACTGTCCGGGTAGCGCTGGGTCACGTGTGATTTGCGAGCGCTGTGCGGTGCGTCCGGGTCCGCCGTCCGGGTCGGTGTCTTCCCCCACCTACCCGGTCGCGGCCGGGCCCCCGCCGGGGTCGTCCTCGTCGGGCATCTCGCGTCCGCAGGCCCGGCAGGCCCGGTACCAGAGTGAACGGATCCGGTGGCGGGGCCTGCTGCGGCGTCGCCCGCGCCACCAGCGCCCGCGTCTCTCCTCGTCGTCGTCTCCCTCCTCGTCACCGGACCAGTCATCAGTGTCGACGGGCTCGGTCGGGACCGGCCCCCGGAGCCCGCCCGCGGCCCGGAGCGGCGGCGGGACCGAACGGTGCAGGGTGAGGTCGGTGAGGGTGCCCTCTCCTCCGTGGATGCGGTAGCGGCCGTGGAGTTCGGCGACCACGTCGGCCAGGTCCTCCTCGTCGTCGCACACCCGCATGGCCCGAGCCAGGGCCCGGGTGCGCCAGAGCCGCACCCCGGCGTCGCGGGTGGGCGAGGCGGCCAGGAAGAGTTCGGTGAGCCCGGCGCGGGCCCGTTCGGCGCTGGCCAGGAGCCGGGACAGGGCCAGTTCGCCCAACCCCCAGGCGACGGGTACCTGGAGGAGGAACGGGGAGGGGAACCCGGTCCTGGGCGCGGTGGCGGCGAAGGAGATCCGCGGCTCCCGCAGGTAGTTGGCCTGGATCAGGCGCAGGTCGATCTGGGGGCCCTCGAACCCTCCCGGTGCCGCCTCGGCGCCCTCCCAGTCGGCGACCAGGGTCACCGCGAGATCGGTCTCGGTGCCGTTGAGCAGCCGGTCCACGCAACCCCGGACGAGGTCGTAGGGCGCGCCGGACACGTCCACCACGGCGTGGACCAGCGGGGTGCGGCGGCGCGCCTCGGGGACCCGTTCACGGTAGGCGTGCGGGTGCGGCATGAGTTCGGCCAGGACCTCGGTGCGGAAACGTTCCGAGGGCAGGCGGGTTCGGGCGGTGGAGGCCGGGCCCACGTGCCAGGCGGTGGCGGTGGGCTCGGGGACCATGACGGCTCCGGCCTGCCAGAGCCGGTAGCCGAACTCGGTGTCCTGGCCGAGGTCGAGGTCGGGATCCACACCGCCGGCCGCTTCGTAGAGGCTGCGGCGTACCGCAGCCGCCGCGCCCAGGTAGGCGTGGAAGCCGAGGTGGTCCGCGTCGCGCAGGTCGTCGCTCTGGTCGAGCAGGTGCTCGATCCAGTCGTGGCGGCCCCCGGTGTCCAGGTCGTGGTGGAGGTCTCCGGAACGGGCGGCGGCCAGGACCGCTCCGGGTCCGTGGGGGTCGGTGTCGGTGAAGCGGACGCGGCCGAGGGTGACGCACTCGGCGTGGGCGTGCTGCCAACGGGCCTGGGCCTCGACGAACTCGGGGCAGGCGACCATGTCGGCGTCCATCCACATGAGGATGTCGCCGGTGCTGGCGTGGGCTCCGTAGGCGCGGGCGTACCCGGCGCCCCATCCGCCGTCGGGCGCGGCGACCACGCGGCAGCGACGGGGTCGGTGGTCCGGGAGCGTGAGCGGTGGCGCGGAGTGGTCGTCGACGACGACGACCTCGAAGAGGTGTTCGGGGTAGGTCTGCGCGGAGAGCGAGGCCAGCGCCAGGTCGAGGTGGGCCTGCCCGCCCCGCGCGGGGATGATGACGCTGACCGTGAGTTCGGGTGTCCAGCGGCCGGTGGCGGGTGGTGTCAGCCCGCTCCAGTCGTTGCGGAAGACGCGGGTCGCGACCCGTTCCACCCGGCCACGGTGCGACACCCCGTCGACATGAGACCCTACGTGCTTATTCAGTGACACAGAGTCACTATAGCGATGTTTCCCCACACAGAGTGAGTGTCGACCCTCCTCGATGTGTCATCGAAGCGGGTTCCGGGCGTCACGAGGGACTGGTCCGGCACTCGCGGGGGCGCCGGAGCGGCCCGAGGGGAGGGGTCAGCGGCGCCGGTCGGAGGACTCGGACCCCAGCATGCGCAGGCCCAGCAGGACGACCCCGACGACCAGGGCGATCATCACTCCCCACACCAACAGGCCGACGATCACCGACAGCAGCCAGAACAGGGCGATGACGACCGCGACACCCGCGGCGACCCTGAGAACGAGACGACCCATGCGCCGAAGGATACGCGGGCACCGCTTCGGGCGGAACCCCGGTCCACCCTCCGGGGAAGGTGGACCGGGGAGCACCGCCCGAGGCGTTTCCTAGCCCGGACGGACGGCGCTGGTGAAGACACCGTCCCAGTAGGCGGCCAGTGAGACCTCCTCCAGCGGCTTCGACGGGTTCGAGCCGTGGATCATCATCCCGTTGCCGGCGTAGATCCCCACGTGGCTCGGCGCCGAGACGTCGTAGAAGAACATCAGGTCGCCGGGCTGGAGCTGGTCACGCGAGACCGGGGTCCCGGCGTTGACCTGGTCGTAGGTGGTGCGCGGCAGGCTCACGCCCGCCTGGGCCCACGCGGCCTGGGTCAGACCGGAGCAGTCGTAGCCGTCGGGCCCGGTGCCGCCCCAGACGTAGGGCTTGCCGATCTGCGCGCGGGCGAAGTCCAATACGGCCTGGACGTCACCGGAGACGGCCGCAGTGCCCGCGGCCGATCCGCCGCCCGTGTCGGCGGCCTCGCCCACGGTCGGGTCGACGCCGCCCAGGCTCTCCAGCACGGCGGCCTGCTCCTCCAGCGCGGCCTCGCTCTGGGTCACGGCCTCCTCGGCGGCCTCCATCGACTGGGCCGCGGCCTGCTCGGTCGCCCCCGCCGCGTTGTACAGCTCCTCGGCGTTCTCGACCTCGGTCACGTAGTCGGCCAGGGTCGCCTGCTGCCCCTCGGACAGGTAGTCGAGGTCGGCGATGTTCTGGAGCGCGTTGTCCGCGTCCGCGCCGAACAGCACGCCCATCGAGCTGTGGGTGGCGCCGGTGTAGGCGCCCTGCACGATGACGGAGACCTGGCCGGACTTGGCGTCCAGCTCCTCCTCGGCGTCCTCCAGGCGTTCCTGGAGGTCCTCGAGTTCGGCCTCGGCCGCGGCGTGGTCCTCCTTGGCCTCGTTGAAGTCCGCGTTCAGCCCGGAGAGCTCCTCCTGGAGCTCCTCGTAGCGCTCACGGGCCTCCGACTCGGTCTGGTCGGCCAGGGCCACGCCGGAGGACAGGACCACGGCACCGAGAGCGACGAAGCCGACCGTCGTCAGGCGACGGGTGGGTTCGGGGTTGCGAGTCAAAGCACCGACTGCCTTTCTCCCACACCCGTTTACCGACACTCGGGCATCCCGAAGGCACGCCGAGGGACGGCGCGGGGATGCGTGGTGGAGGGGTACCGGCGGCGACGGGAAGGGTCGCGGGAACTCGCCGGGCGTCGTGACGGCCCCCGCTCCTGGGACAAGGACAGCTGCTGAGCGGGGTGCAACGGCAGATCGGACGCTGTCACCCTGGTGGTGACGAACTGGGGCGTTCCGACCTGGGGGAACACTAATTCATCCCCCGGACCCGAAGCGACCCTTTCGTTACTTGCCGATGGGCAACCCGGTCCTCCCGAACCGGGCACGCCCCGTCCCGGAACCCCGCCGGGGGCGCGGGTGGCGCCTCGTTCTTCCCGTGGATGTCGAGTCAAAACCGGACCAAGCGCGGACTTGACCGTGACGCGTCTCACATCCGGGCAGGGAAGGGGTCGGACACCCGGAGGTGTCCGACCCCGCCGCGTCACAGGTGGCGGGCCCACCAGTCGAGGACCGCCTCGAGCCGGGCCACCCGGTGGCTGGGCAGACCGGAACGCGACAGCTCGTGTCCCTCCCCCGGGAACAGCAGCATCTCGGTCTCGTGTCCCCGCTTCCTGAGCGCCACGAACAGGCGCTGGGCCTGCTCCACGGGGCAGCGCCAGTCCTGCTCGGAGTGGATGATCAGGAACGGCCTGTCGATTCGGTCCGCGTGGCTGAGCGGACTCTCCTTGGCCCAGGTCTCCTCCGGGCCGTACAGCGGCTCCGGGAAGAACGAACCGATGTCGGACGAGCCCTGGAAGCTGTCGATCGCGTTGACCGCGCGCTCACTGATGGCGGCGCGGAAGCGCTCGCCGTGGTGGGTCGCGATCCACGTGGTCATGAACCCGCCGTGCGAGCCGCCCATGACCCCCACTCTGGAGGCGTCCAGCCGGTCGTCCCCGAGGGCCTCGTCCAGGAAGGACAGGACGTCGACGGAGGTGGTGGCGCCCACCGAACCGATGACCGCCCGACCGTGCTCCTGGCCGTAGCCCGACGAACCACGAGGGTTGCAGTAGAGCACCGCGTACCCGGCCGCCGCGTACACCTGGGTCTCGTCGAAGAGCTGCCAGCCGTACTGGGCGAACGGACCACCGTGGATCATCAGCACCACCGGGTGCGGGCCCTCGCCCTCGGGCACCGCCAACCAGCCGTGGACCTCGTTGCCGTCCTCGGTGCGGGCGGTCAGTTCGGTGACCGCGAGCGGCTCCAGCTCCTGGTCCGCGAAGGAGGTCAGGGCCCGGGCGCCGTCCTCGGCGACGACGTACAGCTCACCGCTGTGTCGCTCACCGGCGGCCGCCACCACGGTGACTCCGCCGGCGTGGTCGAAGGAGCCCACCTGGACGCGCCCGCCGAACAGCGTGGTGCGCACACCGCCGGGGGTGACCAGGTACAGCTCGACCGCGCCCCGGTTCTCACCGGCGACCAGGACACCCTCGTCGGTCGCCTGGGTGCGCAGACTCATGCGGGGGTCCTCGGTCCCGGTGAGTCTCCTGGGAGCCTCGGAGCCGTCGAAGGGCACCGACCACAGGCCCGTCACCCGACCCACGAAGTCGTCGAGATCCGGGCCGAGCTCGTTGCCGAGGAAGTACACGGTGGCGCCGTCCTCGGACAGGCTCACCGACCCGACGCCCAGGTCGCCCCGGGTGATCCGGCGCGGCTCCGCCCCCGCCTCGGGAGGGCAGACCCACACGTCACTGACCAGATCGGTGTCGCGCGTCCCGTGCAGTGAGGCGTCGAAGACCAACCCCGTGCCGTCCGGGGTCCACGACGGGCGACCGTGGTCTGCGTCCCCCTCCGTGACCTGGACCGGTTCGCCCACCTCACCCGACGGGTCGACGGGGGCGCTCACGAAGACGTGCTGACGTCGGTCGTTGGTGAACCCGAAGTCGTCCCTGCGGTACTTCAGGGTGGTGATCCGGCGCGGCGGCTCCTGGTCCGGCGCGCCCTCCACGTAGCGGTTCTCCTCGGGCACCCGCGCGTTGTAGGCCAGGCGGGAGGAGTCGGGGCTCCACGTGAACGCTCCGGTGCCGAGCGGGTGGTCGGTGATCTTCCACGGCTCGCCGCCGTCCGAGGGCAGGACGTGGATCTGGGGGCGTTTGTCCTCGTCGGGGCGCAGGAAGGCGATCCAGCGACCGTCTGGTGAGAAGGCGGGGGCGTTGTCGCGCGTGCCCCGGGTGAGCCTGCGGGCGGATTCGGAGCCGTCGGTGGGAACGATCCAGAGGGAACCGAGGTAGGCGTCCTCCTCCAGGTCGGGGCGGGACACGGCGAGGACCGCCAGGGCACCGTCCGGGGACAGTGACGGTGCGCTGAGGCTGTGCAGGCGAGCGATGTCAACGGGTTTCATACACGAGTGGCGGCCGCGCGCGGGCGCGGTCCGCCTTCTCCTTCCCATGGGTACGGGGATGCCGATGACCGAAGGCGCCCGGTCAGGGGGTCATCCCACACGGACCCTATCGACGCGCGATCGGCCGCATCCATAGCTTTTGCGCCATTGGTGCGTATTCGAGCCGGGTGGTGTCCGTGGTCCGTCGGAGCCGTTTCCCCCTCTCCCCCGCCGCCCTTCGGCGACGGCTCCACCTCGACACCCGAGGTGCCCTGGAGCCGCCGCGTGCGACCACCGGGATCCACCGGTGGGTCTCCCCTCGCCCACGAGCCGGCAGCCGTCTCCAGGTCGGGCGGGTGGGGCCCGGATCGGCGCGGCCGCCGCCGGGGCGCCGTCGAACCCGGGCCCCCAGCGCGCGCCGTCAGCGGGTCCTGTCGGTCTCCAGTCGGGTGCAGACCCAGCGTTCCCCCTCTCGGCGAAGACGGAAGGCGAACACCCGGGTACGGCTGTCGCAGGAGATCACGGCGCTGGCCTCCACCCCGCCAGCGCCGAGCGGTTGGTGGAACACCCGCGTCAGCCGGGGCGCCATCGCGCAGTCCACCGATCCGCGCAGGCGGCGCAGTTCCTCCCGCACCGGAACCGTCACGTGGTCCCGCAGCACCTCCGGGGCCCGCCTGCCGACCAGGACCTCCGCCATCTGCTGCGCCAGCCGGTGCACGTCGCCGGGGGTCCGGTGGCCCGCCAGCGGGGACGCCGCGCACCGGCCCGAGGTCATTCCTCGGCGCGGGGAGCGGGCGGGGGTCCGCACCGGTCGCCACGGGTTGGCCGCGCCGCGGGCGCAGACCGGCTGCTGGCAGGGGTGGCGGTGAGAGGAGTGCGACATGAACGGATTCCTTCCGGGGGGGGAACGACACCCTGACGCCCGTCAAGGAGCGGGCGGGCGCTCTCCCGTGCCACCTGGCATTCCAGGTTTCTCACGACCGTCGACACGGCCGCCCCTCGGCGAGCGGGCCCCACCTGGGAACCGTCATACTTCAAGACGTGACTCACGCGTACCTTTCCTCCCCCGTGCCCGTCGCCCTCGCCCACCGGGGCGGGTGGCTCACCGACGACCAGGGTGTGCGCCGCACCGAGCTGGAGAACACGGCGGTGGCCTTCCAGCACGCCGTCGACCTGGGCTACACGTACCTGGAGACGGACGTGCACGCCACCAGCGACGGCGTGCTCATGGCCTTCCACGACCGCACCCTGGACCGCACCACCGACCGGGACGGCGCCATCTCCGCGCTCCCCCACCGGGAGGTCGCCCGAGCCCGGGTGGCGGGCAAGGAACCCGTCCCACTCCTGGAGGATCTGCTCGGCGCCTGGCCGGAGGCGCGCTTCAACATCGACCTCAAGGCGGACGGCGCCGTCCTTCCCCTGTTGGAGGTGCTCCGCCGCACCCAGGCCTGGGACCGCGTGTGCGTGGGCTCCTTCGACCAGAACCGTCTGGAGCGGGCCCGACGGATCTACGGCCCCCGCGTGGCCACCTCCTGCGGCCCCGTCGACGTGGCCCGCCTCCGCCTGGCCTCGCTCTCCCCGCTCCTGCGCCCCACCGCCAGCCGCACCCCGATCTGCGCGCAGATCCCGATGAGCCACGGCGGTTTCCCGATCCTCAGCCGGGACGTGATCAGCGCCGCGCACCGGATCGGCATGCAGGTGCACGTGTGGACCGTCAACGAGCCCGAGGTGATGGAGCGTCTGCTGGACGCGGGCGTGGACGGCATCATCACCGACAACACCGTCGCGCTGCGCGAGGTGCTCCTTCGACGCGGCCGTTGGAACCAGCCCCCCAGAACGACGAAGAACGGATAGCCCCCCTCGATGTCCACCACAC
>NZ_LAVM01000111.1:0-15803 GCF_001083815.1 Nocardiopsis sp. SBT366
GTGGGATTCTCACCGACAGGGGAGGTTCTCGGGGACCAGGTGCTGGGGGAGCGCTTCCTGAACCGGGACGCCGTCCCAGGTAGCTCGGGAGCCGTATAGCTGAGTGCGGCCCGGATTCGGCCCCACCCCTGGACGACGGAGCGGGGTCGGCCGAGGCCGTAGGGGGAAGTGGCACGCCAGGCGCGGGGTTCCCCCTCGCTGAACGAGAGCGCCCCGTGCGTACGCCCAGGAACACCACCCCCACTGTCCCGAACGAGGAAGCCGCTGGGGGCTCCCGGGCCGCGTGCGGGGCGAAGCCCACGCTGGCGAACCCGTCGCCCACGGTCGCCGTCCGCCGACCAGTCTCGCCAGCCCCTCCGTCACCGTCTGCTCCCGAGGGGCCGGGGCCGTTCCCGGGAGGCCAGCCGCGCCCGGTCCTGGAGGACACCTGGTTCTCCCGGCCCCCCGGTCGCCCCGGGGGCGCCTGCGGCCTCGGGTCAGTCCTGCCCGAAGCGGTCCCGGGCCTCGTCCACGGCGGCGCCCATCGGGTCCTCCGCGATACCTCCGATGGTCTCCGCCTGCTCCTGGAACCCCTGGACGCTCTCGGTCACGTTGTCCGTGACACCCTCGGTCACACCACCCAGCGCGTCCTCGGCGACCTGGCCGTAATCCTGGCCCACCAGGTCCTGGCCGGTCTCCTGGAAGGTGCCCACGGCCTCCTCGGCCCCGCCGCCCACCTGGTCCAGGGTCTGGCTCACCCCGTCCGTGACCTGCTCCGCCGTATCGCCGAACAGACCCTTGAACCAGTCGATCACGTCACTGATCATCGCTCTTCGTTTCTTCCGTGGGCCAAGGCCCGGTTGGGAGTCGTATGCACCCTTCTACCCGCCCGGAGTAAGTACCCCGTAAGGGTTTCCAGCGCAGTGAGGGGCCACGGGGACCACCGTGACGCCCGCGTTCCGGCCCATCGTCACGGGACATGGAGGTCGCCGTCCCCACCTGCGCGAACGCCCGGCGGAAGGCATCGCTCTGATCACTCTCCGTGGTTTTCGCGCCCACGGGCCGATCCGGCTCGACATCATGTGAGAGCAGCGCCACACGACGACGACCAACGGAGGCCCCGTGGGCAGGCAAGGGTTCGGCAGGATCGCGGTGACCGCAGTGGTCACCGTGGGTGTGGGAATGGCTACGGCCGTTCCGGCCCAGGCGGAGGAAGGGGGAGTCGAACCCCTCGCCTACGTGGCGCTCGGCGACTCCGCGGCCGCCGGGCCACTCATCCCGGACCAGGACCCGAACCTCGCCTGTCTGCGCTCCGACCGCAACTACCCCCGCGTCGCCGCCGACGCCCTCGGCGCCGACCTCACCGACGTCACCTGCTCGGGCGCCAAGGTCTCCGACTTCGCCGGCCAGCAGTTCGGTTTCCTGCCCCCGCAGTACGACGCCCTGGACGAGGACACCGACCTGGTCTCCCTGACCATCGGCGGCAACGACGTCGAGCTGGTCGGCGCCGCGCTGAGCTGTGTCAACCTCCTGCGTGAACCGCTGGGGCGCTCCTGCGCGGACCGCTTCACCGAGGGCGGCACCACCGACCGCATCGCCGAGGACATCGACGCCTGGGAGCCCGTGCTCGCCCAGGCCCTGGGAGAGATCCGCGACCGCGCTCCCCAGGCGCAGATCGTGGTCGCGGGCTACGGCACCTACGTCCGCGAGGGCGGCTGCTGGCCGGTCCAGCCCGTGTGGGGCCGCGACGCCGACTACGTCCAGGGTTCGGTCAACCGACTCAACGACACCCTGGAACGCCAGACCCTCGCGCACGGCGGCACCTACGTCGACCTCGCCGCCGTCAGCGTCGGGCACGACGTGTGCGCGCCGCATGGCGAGCGCTACCTGGAGGGTCTGATCCCCACCAGCGTGGCCGCGCCGCTGCACCCCAACGCCCAGGGGATGGCCGCCTTCGGTGCCGCGCTCGCCGAGGCCGTGGGTGTTCCCGCGCAGCCGGACGAGGCCCTCTGACCAGTACGGACCCTCGGGTGGGACACGGCTCCGAGTTCGGGCCAGTCCCACCCGTTCCGCATTTCCGGCGTCGACGACGCGGATCGGGGAATTTCGTTTACCGGAAGCGCTGAAAAGCCGGAGATGATCATTTCTCCGAACAAAGGGCATAACGAATGAGTTTCTGGTCTCTTGTTGTACTTCCCCTGTTGCTAGTGTCTTCGCATCGAATTGTGGCGGAGGAGTGCGCATGGAATTCAGCGAGCGGATCGCCGCTGTGGCCGCGAAGGCGCGGCAGCAGCAGGACCTCATCGGAACCGAGGAGGCGACGAAGAACGCCCTGGTGATGCCGTTCATCTCGACGGTTCTCGGCTACGACGTCTTCGATCCCCGCGAGGTCGTCCCCGAGTTCACGGCGGACGTCGGCGTGAAGAAGGGTGAGAAGGTCGACTACGCCATCATGTGGGACGACGAGGTGCGGATACTCGTCGAGTGCAAGAAGTCGAATGGCTCGCTCACGGTCGAACACGCCTCGCAGCTCTACCGCTACTTCAGCGTCACCAACGCGCGTGTCGCGGTGCTCACCAACGGTGTCGTCTACCAGTTCTACACCGACCTCGACTCGCCCAACCGGATGGACTCCAAGCCCTTTCTGGTCCTGGACCTCAACGACGTCGACGAATCCCTCCTCCCGGAACTGCGCAAGCTCACCAAGGACGCCTTCGACCTGGAGTCGGTGATCAGCTCCGCCGAGAAGCTCAAGTACCTCGGGGAGATCAAGCGCACCTTCGCCGCCCAGTTCCAGGAGCCGGAGGACGACTGGATCAGGTTCTTCACCAGCCGGGTCCACACGGGCCAGTTCACCCGTCGCGCCCGTGAGCAGTTCGGCCCCCTGGTCCGGGAGGCCGGGGCCCAGTTCCTCAACGACCAGGTCAACAGCCGTCTGAAGTCCGCCCTGACCACAGGTTTCAGCCTTCCCGAGCCCGGCGGGGAGACCGACGGCGCCGAGGAGACCGACGAGGCGGAGGAGGTCGAACGCGGCGACGGGATCGAGACCACCCTCGAGGAACTGGAGGGCTACCGGATCGTGAAGGCCATCGCGTGCAGCGAGGTCAAGCCCCAGCGGGTCGTTCACCGGGACTCGAAGTCCTACTTCGCGGTCCTGCTGGACGACAACAACCGCAAGCCGATCGCCCGTCTGCACTTCAACGGCAAGTCCAGGAAGTACCTCGGCACGTTCGACGCCGCCAAGAACGAGACCCGGCACCTGCTGGGCTCCCTGGACGACATCTACCTCCACTCGGAGCACATCCGTGAGGCGGTCCGCTCCCACCTGGCCTGACCCGTGCGCCGGGGCGGCCGGAGCCTTTGCTCAGGCCGCCCCGGGACACGGCGAAAACGTCTGGCCCCCGCGGGGCCGCTCCGTGCATGATGTCGGGGCCGACACCACGCCTGGAGGTACCCGCCCATGATCGGTCGGATCGATCCGCACGACGCCCGCGCCTTCGACTCCTGGTACGAGGCCTACCGGGAGGCCTGGCTGGAGGGTCGGGAGACCGGGGGCGTCATCCCGCGCGAGGCCCTGCGCGGGGCGGTGACCGCCGAACGCGACGACGCCGCCCACCAGCTCCACGCGGACTGGGAGGGCGACCGGATCGTGGGCACCCTGAGGCTGGAACTGTCCCTGAAGGAGAACACCGAGTACGCCGACGTGTGCGTGACCGTGGCCCCCGACCGCCGCGGTCGCGGCCTGGGCGCACGTCTGCTGGCGGAGGCCGAACTGCGGATGGCGGAACTGGGCCGCACGGTCGCCGTCGCGGAGGTCCCCGTGCCGTCCGGGTGGTCGCGGCGGTCCTGGCCGGGATCCCGGTTCGCGCTCGGGCACGGTTTCACGGTGGGGTTGGAGGAGGACTCCCTCCTGCTGGACCTTCCCGTGGACCCGGAGCTTCTCGCCCGGCTGCGCCCGGACATGGGCGACTACCGGATGCGCGAGTGGACCGGAGCCTGCCCCGACGACCTGGTCGAGGCCTACGCCGACCTGTACACGGTCATGCAGCGGGACATGCCCTCCGGGGACATGTCGTACGTCCCCCAGGCCTGGGACGTGGAACGCGTCCGTGCGCTGGAGGCGCGGCGCGCGAGGGCGGGCACGGTCGCCCTGGTCACCGTCGCGCAGGCACCCTCGGGCGAACTCGCGGGCTTCACCGTCCTGTCCCTGGTGGCCGGGGAGGACGTCGTGGGTCAGGAGGACACCCTGGTGACGGGTGCGCACCGGGGCCGTCGTCTGGGCCAGGCGCTCAAGGTCCACAACCTGGAGCGCCTGGTACGCGACTTCCCCGACCGCCCGGCGGTGCGCACCTGGAACGCCGTGGGCAACGGTTACATGCGCGACATCAACGTGGCCCTGGGGTTCCGGGTCGAGGAGCGCCACCTCGAACTCGAACGCCGGGCCGGGGTCGCGGGGGGCTAGCTTCGTGCCCCGGTGACCCGGTCACCGCTCGAAGTGGGCCACGGTCCAGGTCTCGTGGGCGCCGTCGTGGTCCAGTGCGGCGGGAGGGCAGGGACCGTACTCCAGGGCGGCGTCGGCGGCCAGGCCGATCACCCGCTCCCGCACCTCCAGCTGGGACTGCCAGTGTCCGGGAAAGGCGTGCACCCCGTACCGGGCGCCGACCAGGTTCCCGCACAGTGCCCCGAGGGTGTCGCTGTCCCCCGAGTGGTTGACCGCCGACCGCAGCGCGGATTGGCCGATCCCGGCCGTGTTCGGGGCGCCGCCCTGGGCAGCGAGGTCCTCGGCGCGCAGGGCCACGCACACCGCCACCGCCAGGGCCTCCTCTGAGGTCCAGCCGTCGCCGAGTTCGGCCAGGTCCCGGGCGGTGGGCACCCCGGAGTGCGCCTTCGCGACGGCGGCGTCCAGCGCCCGTGAGACCTCGCCGTGGCCGACGCGCCCCTCCAACAACTCCCGGGCCCGGGCCAGGGAGTCGGCGATCTCGCCTCCGCGGACCAGCCCCCACACCG
Organism: Nocardiopsis sp. SBT366; assembly: GCF_001083815.1. Lineage (NCBI taxonomy): Bacteria > Bacillati > Actinomycetota > Actinomycetes > Streptosporangiales > Nocardiopsidaceae > Nocardiopsis > Nocardiopsis sp. SBT366. Next base: position 4,987 of record NZ_LAVM01000111.1, read on the forward strand.
TCGAGGCGAACACACCGGCGGCCAGGTGGGCGGTTCGGTGACCGTGGGTCAGGGCCGCCACCTCGGTGGCCAGCTCGAAGGCGCGCTCGGCGTCCCCCGCACCGAACCCGCAGGGGGCCACGCGCACCACGGCGGCGCACCCCTTGGAGTTGTTGACCGGCTTCCACGCCCCGGTCTCACGCAGCGCCGCGACGGTGGCGGCCCCGTAGCCGCGTGGAGCGTGCAAGGGGTCGACGGTCGGACCCGACCGGGCGGGGTCGCGGTGGATCCGCGCCCAGTCCACGTAGGCCGTCCGGACCATGCTCACCGCGGCCCCACTGATCCCCTTGTTCCGTGCGCGCACGGAGGCCCGGACGAGGGCGTCGCAGGTGCGCAGGGTCAGCTGGGTCTCGTCCGTGATCGCGCCGATCCCGTAGGAGCCCTCGACGTACTCGGTCAGCCCCTGGGGGCCGTGGCGTTCCAGAATCTGGTCGAGCCCGAGGCCCTCGACGGGAGCGCCGAGCGCGTCCCCGATCGCGCCGCCGATCAGGCAGCCGGTCAACCGGTCAGGAAGGGGTGAGGGGGTACGCATTGCTGGATGCTAGGCGGCATCCTCCCCGCGTACAAGCCTGACGCGGCAGGGCTTTCCGGCCCACGGAGTGGTCCTTTCGCTCGGTGACCCCGCCGTGCGGCCCGCGCAAGCCGGTGTGCGATCCTTCAAGGGTTGACCATTGCCCTTCGGGCTGGTCAGGGCCTGTGCGGTTGGTCACGAGGACTGGGATTCCCGGTTATATCTGATTTAAGATCGGGTTAATAGGAAATGCGGGACCCTTCTCCCGTTCCCTGGAACCACCAGTCCGCAGTATGCAAAGGACCCTCATGCGCCGCGCCACCATCGCCGTCCCCGCCGCCCTGGCCCTCTTCGCGGTGACCGCCTGCGGCGCCCCCTCCGAGAACGCGTCGGCCCCCTCCGAAGACGCGGACACCCTCGTCGTCGGGGCCACCGCCGTCCCGGCCGGTGACGTCCTCGCGTTCGTCCAGGAGGAGCTGGCCGCCGACGCCGGGCTCGACCTGGACATCCGGGAGTTCTCCGACTACATCGCGCCCAACGCCGCCCTCGCCGAGGGACAGCTGGACGTCAACCTCTACCAGCACGAGCCGTTCCTGCTCGAGTACAACGAGGGCAACGGCACCGACCTGGTCGCCGTCGAGCAGATCTACCTGCCGCCGCTCGGCCTCTACTCCAACCACGTCGACTCCCTCGACGAGCTGGAGGAGGGCGCCGAGGTCGCGCTCCCCAACGACCCCACCAACGAGTTCCGTGCGCTCCTCCTGCTTGAGGAGGGCGGCCTGATCACCCTCGCCGACGGGATCGACGAGGCCACCTTCAGCCTGAACGACATCGAGGAGAACCCGCTCGACCTCGACTTCCGCGAGGTGGAGGCCGCGCAGCTGCCCCGCTCCCTGGACGACGTCGACGCGGCCATCGTCAACAACAACTACGCGCAGGAGGCCGGGCTGGACTTCGAGGAGGACTCGATCCTCCTGGAGGAGGTCGAGGGCAACGCCTACGTGAACGTCCTCGCGGCCCGCTCCGACAACGCCGACGACCCGCGCGTGGCCACCCTCGTCGAACTGCTGACCTCCCCGGAGACGGTCCGGTTCATCGAGGAGGAGTACCAGGGCAGCGTCATCCCGGCCGCCGCCGGATAGCCGGAGACCGGCGGACAGCGGACCCGGCCCGGGGTCACGGCTCGGACAGGAACGCGTCCAACGCGTCGAGCCAGGCCTCGGGCCGGTCCACGTGCGTCATGTGCCCCGTGCCCTCCACCATCACCGTCCGCGCGTTCGGCAGGTACGCCGCCGCGCTGCTGGGCTCCCGAGGCGGGGAACGGCACATCCTCCCGCCCGTCACCAGGCGTCGAAGGTGGCGCCCCCGTCCGTGGACCGTGCCACGAGGAGGTCGGCCACCACGATGACCTGGTCCTCGTCGGCGTGCAACGCCTCCGGCGTACCTGACAGCCCACCGGTGCGCTCCCAGCTCTCACCGGCGTCGTCGCTGCGGTACACGCCGCCGTCCACGGCCACCCCGAAGACCGTCGAACCCCCGGGGACCCAGTCGACCAGCGCCAGCGGGGGAGCCTCCGGCACCGCCGCGAACCCGGCTCCGCCGTCGGTGGAGCGCATCGGCCCCCGCGGCGTGGTGGCCACGACGGTCCGGCCGTCGTCCGAGACGGCCAGCGCGGACGCCTCCACCCCCGGGTCCAGGTCCCTCCAGTCGACCCCGTCCTCGGTCGCGCGCAGCGCGCCGTCGAAACCGACCACCAGGTCACCGGCGGAGGCCAGCGCGTGGAAGTCGGACTCTCCGGACAGGGAGAGAGCCTCCCAGCTGCGCCCGCCGTCGCGGGTCTCGATCAACCCCACCGGGTCCGGCATGTCCGTGTCCCCCTCCGGATGCCCGCTGGCCAGGTAGTGGCCGGGGCCCCGCACCGCGAACCCCATGAGGTCGATCGCGGGTCCGACGTGTGCCGGGACGGTCGCCTCCCGGGTGAGCCGGTCCGGGGCGGGCAGTGTGAACAGGCCCGCGTGCGAGGCCACCAGGACCTCCCCGGACTCCGGGTCCACCCCGGCGCCGTGCACGTGCTGGGCCTCGTCCGGCAGGGCGACGCCCACGGTGTTGGCCACACCGTCCCCCGCCTGGGCGCCAACGTCGTCGCCCCCTTCGGCGCAGGCGGAGGTGACGGTGATCAGTCCCGCCGCGGCCATCGCGGTGAGGACCCGTGTGCGGTGGTGCGTTCTGTCGTTCATTGCTCTCCAGGCTCTCGGGTCCGACCTCGGTTCCCCGCGGAGCGGGACCGGTGTCCGCGCACCGGCCCCGCACCCGCAGGACCTCAGTGACCCGAGTGGTCTCCGTCGTCGGTGGCCTCCGCGCCGGGGCCCTCTCCCTCGGAGCCCTCGGCCCCCAGCATCTCGTTCATCTGCCGGATCTCGGCCTCCTGGGCGTCGACGATCTCCTGGGCCAGCTCGCGGGCCTCGGGGTTGATCCCGTCGTCGAGCTCGGCACGGGCCATCTCCACGGCCCCCTCGTGGTGCAGCACCATGAACTCCAGGAACAGGGTGTCGAACCGGTCGCCCTCGGCGTTCCCCAGCTCGTTCATCTGCTCCTCGGTGAGCATTCCGCCCATGTCGGAGTGGTCCATGTCGGACCCGCGGCCGGCTCCCCAGGAGTCGAGCAGCGTCTCCATCTGTTCGATCTCCGGCCCCTGGGCGTCGCGGATCTCCACCGCCAGTTCCCCGACCTCGTCACCCGCACGGGTGTCGGCGAAGTCGGCCATGGTGACGGCCTGCTCGTGGTGGGGGATCATCATCCGCGCGAACACGACGTCCGCGTCGTTGGACTCCGCCACCTGCTCCTCGCTCTCCGACGTGGTGTCGGCGGTGTCGCCGCCCGCGTCACCGCAGGCGGTGGCGAACAGGGCGGTGGCGAGCGCGGCGGCGGCCGTGGTGAGGGCTCGCTGCTTCAGGGCACGCTGGTACGAGGTCATGTCGACCCTTCCTCCTGGGAGTCTCCTCGCCGCGCGGGAACCGGGTCCGGCGCGGCCGTCAGTGGCGCGTGGGCGCGGAGCCAGCACCACGTGTGCAGGGTCCGCGCGGGCATCTAGACGCGCAGCACCTGGAGTCGGGCCAGGGAGGGTTGGTCCGGGGTGGGGAAGGGCGGCAGGGGTGCGCGCCGGAACGGGGCGACGGGGTCGGCCGACGCCCCGGGCCAGCGCACGAAGGCGACGGCGGCCACTCCCAGCAACACGACCACGAAGGAGCCGAGGGTGAGGCAGACCGAGGTCGGGTCCAGATCGGGGAGCACTGAGGCCGTCGCGGACGCGTGATCGGCTCGGGCCGCACCGTCATGGGACGCCGTCGCGTTGTCCGTCGTGGTCCCGGTCGCGAGGGGCGGCGCGTGCGGGGCCTGCGTGGGCTGTGCGAGCTGGACCGTCGGGGAGCCGGTCGAGGCGTGCGCCTCGTGCTGGAGGTGGCCCAGGGTGTGCATGGCCGAGAACCCGAAGAGCAGCGCGGCGAACAACAGGACCCGCGTCCAGGCGAGCCCCGTGCGGCTGCTCGGCTCCGACGGCGACATGTGCGCCAGCGTACCCCTACCCCGCTGGGGTACGTCCGTGGGTCGGCCGAACCGTTCCCCAAGGCCACACGAACGCACGAGGGGCCCGGCACATGCGGTGCCGGGCCCCACGGTCAGCTCCTAGGGCAGGTACTCCGGTTTGCTCGCGCGGCTCTCGTGGTGCAGCCGGTGCACGGCGGTCACGTAGTACGTGGTGTCCGCGGACTGGGGCACCGTGTACGTCGCGGTGCCGTCGTCGCCCGCCCGCACGGTACCGAGCATGGCGCGCGGGTCCTCGATCCCGCAGGGGGCCTGGCCCCTGGCGGGCTGGCCGTCGAAGGCGTACACCGCGTAGTACGCGGGGGCCTCACCCGGGCCGGGCGCGATCTCCAGGGCGCCCTCACCGTTCGCGGTCACCCTCGGCGGGGCCGGGACGGTTCCGCCGAGGTCCTCCTTGACCGGGACCAGCGCCGGGCTGGAGTAGTGGTCCTCGACCACGATCTCCATGGCCTGGCGCGCGTTGGTGCGCAGCGAGGTGGCGCTGAAGTACACGTCCCCCTGCACCCCGGGGTGGTCGCGGTTGAGGTCCAGGTGCGAGGAGAGCTCGTTCGGGTCCTGCCAGGCACCCGCGTTGCCCACCTTGTAGGCGGCCTGCCCGACGTACAGGTGGGTGTCGGTACCCTCCGCCACCTCCTCCCACCAGGGGACGAGGACGGAGTAGTCCGCGACGGGCAGACCGATCTCCCAGTAGATCTGCGGGTTGATGTAGTCGAGCCAGCCCTCCAGCACCCACTTGCGGCTGTCGGCGAACTGGTTGTCGTAGGACTGGGAGCCGTTGGTGTCCGATCCGTTGGGGTCGGTGCTGGAGTTGCGCCAGATGCCGAACGGGCTGATGCCGAACTTCACGTACGGCTTCACGTCGTTCACCGCCTCGCTCATGCCCCGCACCATGAGGTCGACGTTGTCCCGACGCCAGTCCCCGATGTCGTCGAACGCGCTCCCGTGCTCGGCGTAGGTGGCCGCGTCCGGGATCACCTCGCCCGAGACCGGGTACGGGTAGAAGTAGTCGTCGAAGTGCACGCCGTCGAGGTCGTAGTTCTCGACCGAGTGCATCATCGCCTCGATCACGAACTCGCGCGCCTCGGGGACCCCCGGGTCGTAGTACAGCTTCCCGCCGTACTCGAACACCCAGTCGGGGTTCTGGCGGGCCGGGTGGTCCTGGACCAGGGCGTTGACGTCGTCGTGCATGGCCACGCGGTACGGGTTGTACCAGGCGTGGAACTCCAGGTTGCGGGCGTGCGCCTCCTCGACCGCGAACTCCAGCGGGTCGTACCCGGGGTCGCCGCCCTGCTCGCCGGTGAGCCACTCGGACCAGGGTTCGTACGGTGACGGCCAGAAGGCGTCGGCGGTGGGTCTGATCTGTACGAACACGGCGTTGAGTCCGTTGTCCACGGCCTCGTCGTACAGGTCGGTCAGGTCGGCCTGCTGCCGTTCCGGGGTCTGGCCCTGCGACGTGGGCCAGTCGATGTTCTGCACCCCGGCGATCCACTCGGCCCGCATCTGGTGTTTGGGCGGTGTGTCGGGGTCGGTCTCGCAGAGCGGCTGATTCACCGGCTCCGGCGCGGCGGCGGCCTGCGGGGCGTGGACCAGCGCCGCGGCCAGAGCCGCGGCGAGGGCTCCCGCGAAGAGCGCGGTCCGTGGGCGGGCGGGTGGTGCGGCGGTGCGGGGGAACGGAGCCGAGGTCTCGTGGTGTGTGGAGGGTCGGTTCCGGTTCGGGTACGCCAAGGTTGCTCCTTCAGGCTTGCGCCGCACGGCAGCCGGGGACACGGGGCGCCCCCGTCGGGCGCTCCGGTGCCCGTGTGCGACGGTCAGCTCGGGCTTAGGAGAAAACCTTCATGATTTGCCCGCCGATTGCAACACTCCTACGCGAGTTTGCGACAGATGGATGAAATGAGAACTGTTTCGTGGAAATCCCGTTACGGAGGTTTCCGGAGGCGCTCACCGATCCCGTCGGCCCCGACGACGCTCTAGGGGGTCTCCAACGGAGAGGTGAGGAGCAGACCCGCGCCGGTGGCGGTGCCCCCGCCGACGCCGTTCAACGCCAGCTCCTGGAGCGCCTCGCTGTCCCGGACCACGGCCTCCCCGGTGAAGTGGTGGCGGGCGGGACGACCACCCAGGCGCTTCCACTCCGCCGCCGTCACCTGGAGGGCCTCACCCAGCTTCTGGTCCAGCCACGCCTCGAACTTCTCCTCCGGCAGCGCGACCTTCTTGCTGCGCGGCTTCCCGCCCTCTTCGGAGGGTGCCACCTCGCGCTGAGCGGTCGGCGCGGTGACCAACTCCCAACGCACGGTCTCACCCTCCACGTGCCGGGTCATCGGCTGGATCGAGGCCGAGACCGCGCCGGGGATCTTGCCCCAGGCGGGGGCGGTGTCGGAGCTGACCACCAGCATGGTGGGGGACAGGCGAGTCCAGAGCACCCGGGCCTCGGTGCCGGGGGCGGGGGCGAGGGCCCTGCGCACGGCCTTGCTCATCACCGCCCACTGGTCCATTCCGGCGCTGCGCTGGGGGTTGAGACTGATGCGGGACAGGTACAAGGAGATCCGATCTGGGTCGTGCCGTGGTGGCGGGGCGCGGGCGCGGTGACGCGCCCGGGGACTCCAGCCTACGAGGGGCGGGCCGCTGGTCAGCCCGCCCCTCAGGCCTCCCGGATCAGTCCCAGGTCGTGTGGAGGACCCGTTCGGTGTCGACGTACCCCGTCCGCAGGAAGGAGTCGACCATCGGTGTGTTGTGCAGGTCCGTCGCGGCGCGGATCCGCGGGACCCCCAGGTCGGCGAGGATACGCGTGCCCTCGGCGAGCACGTCGTCGATGTACCCGTTGCCCCGGTGCTCGGGCACGATCGCGAGGTAGCCGATCACGGGGTTGTAGTCGTTGCGGGCTGGCGTGACGAAGCCGACGGGAGTCCCGTCGGGCAGGGTCGCGATCCGCCACCAGTCCCGGGGGCTGGTGTAGCGGGCCAGCTCGTCCGCGAACATGCGCTCGGACTCCTCGCGCGGGGTCGTCCGGGCCAGGTTGACTCGGCTGTGCTCGTCCAGGGTGCCGTCCAGGACCCGGGTCATCAGACCGAGGAGCTCCTCGGTGTCCCGTACACGGCGGAACCCGAGACGCCCGCTCGGTGGCGGAACCGGTGTTCCGGGGTGCCACTCCAGGCGGACCCGTTCCACGAGCAGGCGCGCGCCGTTCCGTTCCAGGGCGGTCAGCCGATCCCGGACCGGCCGTCCCGCCTCCGGGCGCGTACGCCAGTCGAGGGGGACGTAGCGGACGTGGTTCGGCGGGGACTGGCCCGGGGGAACGACCCGGGCCGTCGCGGTGAGCAGGAGCCGTTCGAGGTCGTCCACGCGGCTGGGGTCGCCGGACTCGTCGTCGACGTCGAGGACGTCCAACAGGAAGGGGGCGTCGTCGTCCGGGGAACCCCACCACGCGACTCGGGCGACGAGGCGGTCTCCACGCAGGGTGACCCACATCCAGCCGGGACGCCGTCGTCCGGCGTCGAGGTCGTCGGCGAACTCGTGGTTGAGGGTGTAGGGGAGCCGGTTGAAGAGGTCCAGCTCCGCGCGCCCGGTGATCGGGCGCAGGGTGAAGCGGTCGTTCTCGGTGGTCAAAGCACGCTCCGGTGGGAGGGCGCCCGAGGGGTCAGCGGTGCTCCGCTGGTCGGATGGACTCGGGCGCGGTGAGGTTGGCGCAGGTCTTCATCGCGTTATCCCTCCCTTTCCTTGACGTGGTGCCGACACGGTGCCGGGCCCCTTCCTACCGGACCGGGCGCCGCGCCGCACGCGAATTGACCGCCTAGGAGACGGCCTCGCCGATGCGCGGCGCCAGGTGCTCCAGGGCGTAGGGCACGGACAGCACGGAGTTGTAGGTGACCGCGCCGCGCTCGTCCAGGGAGGTGGTGACGACGGCGTCCTCGCGCACCACGTCGAGCGACTCGAACACGCTGGCGCCCTCGGTGATGTCGAAGTCCGCGTCGTCGCTCATCACCAGCAGCAGGTCGCCGTCGAGCAGGTCGACCCGTTCAGTGGACAGCTCCACGAAGAAGTCGTCCCCGCTGTCCCGCTCGCTGATCGGCTCGGGGATGGTGAACCCCAGCGACACGAGGAACCGGCCGCGGGCGTCACCGGGCAGGTAGGCACCGTACTTGCCGTCGTAGGGCAGGACGGCGGTCCCGTCGAGTCCCTCGAACCCGGGGTACTCGGCGCGCGCCTGCTCGAAGAGCTCGTCGGTGACGGCGTTGAGGGCGGCGCCCTCCTCGGAGCGCCCGAGGGCGGTCGCGATGATCTGTGTGGCCTCGTCCCGGGGCACGGTGTAGGCGGCCGTGCCCTCCGGCCGGGCGACCACGGGTGCGATCTGGGACAGGGTCTCGTAGGTGGCCTCGTCGAACCCGGCGGAGACGCCGACGATGAGGTCGGGGACGAGGTTGGCGATCTGCTCGACGTTGGGCTCGGAGTCGGAGTCGATCCGGGTCAGCTCCGCGTCGCCGACCAGTTCGTCGGTCCACGGGCCGAGCCCGGACTCGTAGAACGAGTAGCCCGTGTTGCCGACGGGCACGAGATCCAGCGCCAGGACCGCGTCGGCGTCCGTGACGCCGAGGGTGACCACCCGGGTGGGTTCCTCCTCGATGGTGGTGCTGCCGAACTCGTGCTCCACGGTCACGGGGAACGCGCCCTCGGCGGACCGGGAAGCGGCCTCGTTCTCGGAGGCGTCGTCGGAGGTCCCGCACGCAGTGAGGGGAAGCAGGAGGACCAGGGCGCACGCGAGTGTACGGGGGGCGGGACCGGGGGACATGGGACTCCGTTCAGCAAGGGCGAGGCGGGGGCTACTTTATCCCTGCTGGTCACGTGTGTGTGGGTTCGGGGTGGTTGACAGGGCGGCCCCCGGTGCCTCACCCTCGCTCCTATGGGAACCCCCTTGCAGAGCCGCCCGACCGCACGCCGGTCCGCGCGGGCCCGCCGCGGAACGCCGGGCCTGATCCTGCGCCGTGGCCGCCTGGGTTCCCCTCCACGCCGTTGACCCTCCGGGCCCCTGGCCCGTGACGTCCGGTGCGTCGATCCCCCTGCCTTCGGGTAGGGGTTGACCAGCGCTTTCCGTGATCACCCACCATGCTCCACACCCGACGATCCGCTTTGTCGTTATTTCCGACCAGAAAGGCAGGAAAAATGACCCTGACCGCCGACTCCGCAGCCACCCGGACCCTCCGGGAGTGCTCCGCAGTGGACACCGCCCTCGTCGAGGGGCCCCGCACGCTGAGCCGCCTCCCCGAGGGCGCCGTCTCCCGCCCCTACGAACTGTTCGAGGTCCGGCCGCTCGGGGCGCTCATCGGGGCGGAGATCCACGGGATCGACCTCCGGGACGAGATCGGTGAGGAGCTGCGCGACGAGCTCAACCGCGCGCTCCTGGAGTTCAAGGTGATCTTCTTCCGCGACCAGCCCATCGACTCCGCCCGCCAACAGGAGATCGCCCGCCTGTGGGGTGAGCTGGAGACCAACCCGTTCATCGAGCAGGGCGACGACGCGCACATCGCCCGGTTCGCCAAGGGCGAGGCCCCGCCCAGCTACGAGAACGTCTGGCACACCGACGTCACCTGGCGCGAGGCGCCCGCCCTCGGCGCCATCCTGCGCCTGGTGGAGGTCCCGCCGGTCGGCGGCGACACCATGTGGGCGGACATGGCCGCCGCCTACGACAACCTGCCCCAGGACGTCAAGGAGCGCATCGAGGGGCGCACCGCGGTGCACGACGTGATTCCCGGCTTCGTCCGGTTCCTGGACGAGGACCGCCTGCTGGAGTGGCAGGACCGCTTCCCGCCCGTCGAGCACCCCGTGGTCCGCGTGCACCCCGAGACCGGGCGACGCACCCTCTTCGTCAACGTCTCCTTCACCACCCGGATCGTGGGGATGGAGAAGGCGGAGAGCGACGAACTGCTGCGCTACCTCTTCCAGCAGGCGCACACTCCCGAGTTCCAGGTGCGCTTCCGGTGGGAGCGCGACTCGGTCGCCTTCTGGGACAACCGCGCCACCCAGCACTACGCGGTGAACGACTACCACCCGCACCCGCGCGTGGCCGAGCGCGTCGCGATCGTGGGCGACCGCCCCTTCTGATCCCGCACGGCCTGCTGACTCAGCACGGGCCCCGGTCATTCCGGGGCCCGCCGCCCCTCGGGCGGAACCTCACCGGGAGCCCTCAACACCGTCCCCGCCCTCATGGTGTGGCGCTCCGCCCTCCTCCCCGCTCGGCCCGTCCACGGGGCCGCGGACCGGGCGCAGGGTGAGGGTGACGCCGAGGGCGGCCAGCGCCACGGCCCCGACCAGCGCGTAGACGGGCAGGTACCCGACGAGCGACGAGGCGGTCAGGACGGCCCCGGCGACGGCGACCAGGGCGGAGGTCACGACGGACTCCGCGATCTGGAGGGCCGACCCGTTGCGGCCCTGGAGCTTCACCGGGGAGAGGGTCATCACCGTCGAACTGACGCGCGGCATGGCGATCCCCATGCCGACCCCCATCACGACGCAGCAGACGGCGGCCGCCGCGACGGGCAGCAGCCCGCCCACCACCAGGGCCGCCCCCACCGGGCCGCACACCACGAGCGCGGCCGCGAGGTACAGCGGTTCGGGGCGGTGCGGGTCCTCCGCGGACCGTCCCTGCCACCAGGAGCCGCCCGCCCCGCCCGGCGGTCAG
>NZ_LAVM01000112.1:0-15135 GCF_001083815.1 Nocardiopsis sp. SBT366
CGAGCGCCAGAGCTCAGCGATGGCCTGCGGCGCGGTGGCGCCCTCGTTGTCCTCCGAAGCGCCGAGGCGGTGGGGCGCGCCCCGGCCACCGATGGCGATGCGGTCGTCGGCGGTGCGCTGGGCGTAGACGTAGGAGTGGGCGGAGTCGCGCAGGAGCTCACGGCCCTGCCAACCGATGCGTTCCCACAGGTCGGCGGGGATCGGCTCGGTGACGATCATCGAGGAGTACATGGGGCGCCACCGGCGGCGCTGACCGCGCAGGGTGGAGGTGAAGCCCTCGGTGGCCCGCAGCACGTGGTCGGCGCGGACGGTGCCGTGCTCGGTGACCACGGACGGGCGCTCGGAGCCCTGACGGGGTCGGATCTCCGTCACCGGGGTGTCCTCGAAGATCTCCACGCCCAGGGCCTCGACCACCCTGGCCAGGCCGGTGACCAGTCTGGCCGGTTGGACACGGGCGGCGTGCGGTGAGTAGGCGGCCGCGACGGCGCCCTCGACCGCGATCGGGGGCGCGTGGTCCAGGTCCACCATGTGAATGTCGTCCGGCCAGTACCCCCAGTCCTGGAGGTAGTCGATGTGGGCCTGGAGGCGTTCGCGCTGGGCGGGGTTGCTGGCGACCACGCGCATGCCGCCCTTGACGACGTCCGCTTCGATCCCCTCGGTCTCGGCGACCGAGACGACCTCGTCCACGGTGTTCATCAGGGCGCGCTGGAGGGCGATCATGGCGGGCTTGCCATGTGACCGTGCGTAGTCTTCCTGGGAGCCGGAGAACTCGGCGGACAGCCACCCTCCGTTACGCCCCGAGGCCCCGAACCCGGCGAACTCCCGCTCGACGACGCAGACGCGCAGGTCGGGCTGGTCCTTCTTGAGGTAGTAGGCGGCCCACAGGCCCGTGTACCCGGCTCCGACCACGCAGACGTCGTAGTCGGCGTCGCCGGGGAGCGGGGCTCTGCGCTCGGGCAGACCGTCCTCCCGGAACCAGAAGGAGACACCGCCGTTGGCGAAGCGAGAGGACCGGGGAATGGGCCTCATCTGGGCAGCAGTGGTGAACAGCCTCATCATTCCCCCCGGAACCTCAGTGCTCCCGACCCACCCCGCGTTGGGCCCCCGAACTCTGGCCAACCTACATGGGAACGAACGCGGATGGGATGTTTTCTGCACATTCACGTGGATCGCCACACCACTGAGTGGGGATTCGACTACGCAGAGTCCTCATTCGGGCTCGCGTCAGCCGCGGGCACTGTCACGGAGCGTACGCGCGATGGCGGCGAGTTGTCGAACCCCCGTCTCACCGAGCGGTGCGAGGACGTGCTCCCTGAGGCGTTCGACGTGTCTCACCCGTGCGGCGACGATGAACTCCAGCCCCTCCTCGGTGAGGGTGGCGTAGACGACCCGGCGATCGCTCGCACAGTTGTGTCGTTCCAGGTAGCCCTCCTTCTCCAAGCGGTCGGCCAGCTTGGTGAAGCCACCCGTGCTGAGACTGACCTCGCGGGCCAGGCGGCTCATCGGCAGCTGGTGCCCCGGGGTGCGCTGGAGGCGGATGAGGACCTCGAACCACGGCCCGGCCATGTCCTTGCCGTCCGGAGTGATCCCGTGCAGAAGGCGAGGCTGGATCGCGTTCATCGCCTCGTGCACCAGCCCCCAGGCCGTGATCAGGTCGTCGTCGCTGGCCCCGGAGTCCTGCGGTTCGACGGTGTCCGCACCGTCCCGCTCCTCCGTGGCGTCGCTCTGTGCCGTCATGGACCGCTCCCTGTCGTGTGACCGGGGGCCTCGTCCACACGCACCCCCGAAGAAGTATCTTCCCAGTAAATATTACTGCACGATACGAGCACCTGACAGAGGTTTCCTGGGAAAATAACCAACCCACCGGCGCCGTGCACCGGTGGGTTCCTCGGATCCTGCTGTGGGTCCTTCTTCCGGGGAGCCCGGAGTGACCGGGCTCCCCCTCGTCAGTGTCGGGCCATGACCGCGTCCAGGGCCGCCGACAGGGTGGACGTCAGGTGCTCCACCTGCTCCCAGGTGATGACCAGGGGCGGCGAGACCAGCAGGGCCTTCGGGACCGGCCGGACGATGACGCCCCGCATACGGGCCTCGGCGAAGACCTCCGCCGTGGTGATCCCGCGCTCGGTGAGGGCCTCCTCGGTGAGCTCCACCGCGCCCATCACCCCCATCCCGGAACGGACCTCGGCCACCAGCGGGTGGTCGGCCAGGCCGCGCAGCGCGGAGTCCAGGTGGGTCTCCACCTCACGGGAGACCGTGAACAGGTCCTCGCGCTCCAGGATGTCCAGGTTGGCCATGGCAGCGGCGCAGGCCGACGGGTGCCCGGCGTAGGTGGTTCCGTGCAGGAACGGGTTTCCCTCCTCGTTCCAGAAGGGATCGGCCACGCGACCGTTGACCACGACCCCGCCCAGCGGCAGGTATCCGCTGGAGACGCCCTTGGCGAAGACGATCATGTCCGGGCTGACCCCGAACCGCTCGATCCCGAACCAGTTCCCCATGCGCGCGAAGCCGCAGATCACGCTGTCCACGACGAAGAGGACACCGTACTTCCGACAGATCCGCGCCACGTCGGCGAAGTAGTTCTCCGGAGGCAGGAAGACCCCGCCCGCACCGATCACCGGCTCCGCGAAGAAGGCGGCCACCCGGTCCGCCCCGACCCGCAGGATCTCGGCCTCCAGAGCGGCGGCGGAGTCGTGCGGGACCACCGAGGTGTCCTCAATGAGGTTCCCGTAGCCGGAACGGAAACGCTCCATGCCGATGATGCTCGTGCCGAAACCGTTGAGGCCGTGGTAGCCCCCGGTGCGGCTGATCAGGTGCTGCCGCTCCGGCTGGCCCTGCGTGGCCCAGTAGGCCCGTGCCAGCTTGGCGGCGGTGTCGATCGACTCCCCTCCCCCGCAGGTGAGGATGATGCGCGGGTCGTCGACCGGGGCGTGGGCGGCGAGGCGGTCGCTCAGCTCCATCGCGGGTACGTTGGCGAAGTCCCCGTAGACGGTGTAGGCGTCCAGGGTGCTCATCTGTCGGTGGACCGCGTCCGCGATCTCCGCGCGACCGTGCCCGACGTTGGAGTACCAGAGACTGGCGGTGCCGTCCAGGTAGCGGTCACCGAACTGGTCCCAGAGCCAAACGCCCTCGGCGCGGGACACGACGAACTCCGGGCCCTTGGCCACGGTGTTCATATCACAGAAGGTATGCCAGAGGCGGCTGGGCTCCCGGTGTTCCTTGGGAGCGAGCGCGGACGAGACAACCGTTTCGGTCATATGGCGACCTCCGAGCCGTGACATGCGCGAGAACGCGCAGCGGAAAACGGATCTGACCCCTTCCTGGGGCGCCCAGGTCGTGGCAGGTACTCGCAGGCTAAGTTCTCATGCCGCTCCACAGCAAGAGCCAAAACGAGCTTTCATGCCCCGAAACCCAAACTTCATTCCGGCTACCCCCGGCGCCTCGCGCTAAAACCCTTACTACGCTGGAAAGACGTGGCTGCAATTTCCTTGAAATCCGAACGCCGCCGCCACGCGTTTCACAACAGGTGGCGGACGTGGTCCTTCCTTCTCGGCGGTGTCCGGACCCCGCTCCCCCTGTCGTAACACAGAAGGGTGGGGCGGGTCCTCCTCCTCAGGGAGTACCCGCCCCACCCTTCCCGCGACCCCGTGCCCCTTCGGACCGGAGCCGGCCGGGATCAGCCGCGCAGGACCGCGCCGGTGCGCTCGGTGGCCAGGGCGACGGCGGCGTCACGCGCGGCCCCCGCCTCCTCGGCCGTCAGCGTCCGGTCCTCGGCCCGGAAACGCAGCGCGAAGGCCACGGACCGGCGGCCCTCCCCGACCTGCTCGCCGGTGTAGACGTCGAACAGCCGCACGCTCTCCAGCAGCGGGCCGGCCCCCTCTGCCAGAGCCTCGCTGATCCGGCCGACCGGCACCGAGGCGTCGACGACCAGGGCCACGTCCTGGGTGGCCACCGGGTAGGTCGACACCGACGGCGCGGGCGAGTCCGTTCGGGCCCGCTCGACGCCGTCGAGGTCGATCTCCGCCGCGGCGGTGCGCTCCGGCAGCCCGAACGCCTTGACGACCCTCGGGTGCAGCTCACCTGCGTGGCCGACGAGCACCCGTTCGCCCTCGACCCGCACGTACAGGGCCGCGCAGCGGCCGGGGTGCCACGGCGCGCGGGCGTCGGCCTCGATCTCCAGGTCGACCCCGGCGACACGGGCGACGTCGCGGGCGGCCTGGATCGCGTCGGCCCAGGTGGCCGCGCGTCCCTCGCCCCACCAGCCGGCGCGCTCGGCGTCACCGGTGATGACCACGCCCACGCGGCGCGGCTGCTCGGGCAGGGCGGCGTCGACGAGCGCGAGCTCCTCGGCGCTCGGACCACGGTCCACCGGCAGGATCGGAGCGCGGGTGGCGCCGGGAACCGGCAGGTACACCAGACCCGTCTCGAACAGCGCGACGTCGGTGAGGCCCCGGCCCACGTTGCGGGCCAGCGCCTTGAACAGCCCCGGCAGGAGGGTGGTCCGCAGCAGCGGCTCCTCCTCGTTGAGCGGGTTGGCCAGGCGCAGTGACGCACGGCGCGGGTCGTCGGCGGCCAGCTGCAGGCCGTCGAGGTCGCGCTCGGCGGTGAACGGGTACGAGAGCACCTCGTTGAAACCGGTGTCGGCCAGAACCCGGCCGACCGCCCGGCGCAGGCGCTGGCTGGAGGTCAGGCCCCGTCCCGAACCGCTGGGCCGGATCGAGGGGATGTTCTCGTACCCCTCGAAGCGGATGATCTCCTCGGCGAGGTCGTTGGGGTCGGTGATGTCGGGCCGCCAGGTGGGCGGGGTGACCCGCAGCAGGTCCCCGTCCGTCTCGACCGCGCAGCCCACGGCGCGCAGCCACCGCTCGCTGGTGCCCTCGGGGTAGTCGACGCCCGCCACGCCCGAGGCGTGGGAGGCCCGGATGACGATGGGCTCGCGCGGGGTGCTCTCGTCGACCACCGTGTAGGCGGTCTCGACCGTGGCACCGCCGAGCTCGGCCAGCAGCTCCACAGCTCGGGTGGCGGCGACCAGCTGCCCGGCGGCGTCGATACCGCGTTCGAAGCGGCGGGAGGCCTCCGAGGAGAGCTGGTGCCGCCGGGAGGCGCGCGCGATGCTCATGGCGTCGAAGTGAGCCGCCTCGACCAGGACGCTGGTGGAGTCCGGGCCGATCTCGGTGTCGAGCCCGCCCATCACACCGGCGACGGCCTGGGCGCCGGAGTCATCGGCGATGACGATGTCGTCGGAGTCCAGGGAGCGCTGGACGTGGTCCAGGGTCTCCAGCTTCTCCCCCGCCGCGGCCTGGCGGACCCGGATCGCGCCGTTGACGCGGTCCCGGTCCCAGGCGTGCAGCGGCTGACCGAGTTCGAGCATCACGTAGTTGGTGACGTCCACAGCCAGGGAGACGGGGCGGACCCCGCTCTGGTGCAGTCGGCGCCTCATCCACAGCGGGGTGGGGGCCTGCGGGTCGAAGCCGGTGGCGCCGCGCAGCACGAGGCGGTCGCAGCGCGCGGGGTCCTCGACCGAACCCGGGTGGCCGGGGCCGGTGGTCCCGGCGACGGTGACGTCGGCGGGGTCGTGGAGCGCGACCCCGTACAGGGCGGCGACGTCACGCGCCACGCCGCGCAGGGACAGCGCGTACCCGCGGTCCGGGGTGACGGCGATGTCGAGGACGTCCTCGCGCAGGCCGAGGGTGGCGATGGCGTCGGCGCCGATCTCGGCGAAGCCCTCGGGCAGCACGACGATGCCCTCGTGGTCCTCCCACAGGCCGAGTTCGGTGGCCGAGCAGATCATGCCCGCCGACATCCTCCCGTAGGTCTTGCGGGCACCGATCCGGAAGCCGCCGGGCAGTTCCGCCCCGGGCAGGGACACCACGACGAGGTCGCCCTCGGCGAAGTTGCGGGCGCCGCAGACGATCTCCTGCGGCTCGCCGGTGCCGTTGGCCGAGCCGACGTCCACCCTGCAGTAGCGGATGGGCTTCTTGAAGCCGGTGAGCTCCTCGATCTCCAACACCCGTCCGAAGACGACGGGGCCGGTCAGGTCGGAGCCGAGCTCGTCGACGGTCTCGACCTCCAGCCCGGCCAGCGTCAGCCGGGAGGCGAGGTCACGGGCGGAGACGTCGGCCGGAAGCTCGACGTACTCACGCAGCCAGGTCAGGGGGACGCGCATCAGTTCTCACTCCCGAAGGCCGAGGTGAAGCGGATGTCGCCCTCGACCATGTCGTGCATGTCGCGCACCCCGTGCGCGAACATCAGTGTCCGTTCGATTCCCAGGCCGAAGGCCCAGCCGCTGTGGACCTCGGGGTCCACGCCGGCGGCGGTGAGCACACGCGGGTTGACCACGCCGCAGCCGCCGATCTCGATCCAGCCCTCGCTGGAGCAGGTTCGGCAGGGCCGGTCGGGGTCGCCCACGGAGGCGCCCCGGCAGACGAAGCACTCGATGTCCACCTCGGCGGAGGGCTCGGTGAAGGGGAAGTAGGACGCGCGGAAGCGGGTCCGCAGGCCCTCACCGAAGACGGACTCCACGAACGCGTCGATGGCGCCGCGCAGGTGCGCCAGGGTGATCCCCTTGTCGACGACCAGGCCCTCCAGCTGGTGGAAGACCGGGCTGTGCGTGGCGTCCAGCTCGTCGGTGCGGAAGGTCTTGCCGGGCGCGACCACGTACACGGGCAGCTCGCGCGAGAGCAGCGCGCGGATCTGGACCGGGGAGGTGTGGGTGCGCATGACCAGGCCGGACTCGCCGCCGTCGGGACCCTCGACGAAGAAGGTGTCCTGCATGCTGCGGGCCGGGTGGTCGGGCTGGAAGTTGAGGGCGTCGAAGTTGAACCACTCCGCCTCGACCTCGGGACCCTCCGCGACCTCGAAGCCCATGCCGACGAAGACGTCGGTCATGCGCTCGGCGACGGTGGTCAGCGGGTGGCGGGCCCCGCGGGGCGTGCGGTCCCAGGGCAGGGTGACGTCGACGCGCTCCTCCACGAGGACGCGCTCGTCGCGCTCGGTCTCCAGCACCGCCTGGCGGGCCTTGAGGGCCTGCCCGACGTCGCGTCGGGCGCCGCCGACGCGCTTGCCCGCGTCGGCCTTGGCGGCCGGGGGCAGGGCGCCGATCTCCCGGTTGGCCAGAGCCAGCGGGGAGCGGTCGGAGGCGTGCGCGAGCCGGACCTCCTTGAGTTCGGCGAGGTCGGCGGCGGCCTCGATGGCGGCCAGGGCCTCCTCGCGCATGCGGGCGACCTCGTCGGGGTGCAGGGAGGTCACCTCGACCGGGTCGAAGGAATTGTTCGGTGCAGACATGGTTGGTTGCCTCGCCGTCACCGGCCCTCCACGGAAAGCGGGGACCGGCGCGGCAGTCACGGTCCGCACGGGGGCGGACGAAGCCGACAGGAAAAGCACAGGCGGTTTCGGGCAGCCCGGGAAGGTTTCCGTCGCGGGGTCCGGGACATGCCACGTGCGCCCACCGGGGGGCCGAAGGGTCTGAGGGCTCAGACGAACTCGGGCGTCCCGGCGGGCACGGTAAATCGGAACTCGGCGCCGCCGTTGGGGGCGCGTCCGACGGTGATCGTGCCGCCGTGGGCCTCGACGAGGCCCTTGACGATGAACAGTCCGAGGCCGGTTCCGCCACGGCGCTTCCCGCGCCAGAACTGACGGAAGACGCGCGGAACGGTCTCGGGTGCTATGCCCTGGCCTTCGTCGCGCACCGACACCGCTGCTCCTCCTTCACACGGCTCGATCACGACACTGACAGTACCAGCGCCGTGCCGCACCCCGTTTTCCACGAGATTGGAGAGGATCTGTTCCAACTTGTCGGAGTCCAGCCACATCTGCGGGAGTTCTCCGCGGGCTTCGACCCGGAAGCGCTCCTCGGCGTAGCCGGAGGCGACACGGCTGGCGACCAGACGGCGCACGGCCGCGGGCAGGTCGACGACCTGGCGGTGCACCTCCAGGCGGCCGGACTCGATGCGGGAGACGTCCAGGAGGTCGTGGATGAGCCGGGTGACGCGGTCGGCGTCGGCATTGACGGTCTCCAGCATGAACAGCTTCTGCTTGTCGGTGAGCCGTTCCCACTTGTTGAGCAGGGTGGAGGTGAAGCCCTTCACGCTGGTGAGCGGGGAGCGCAGCTCGTGCGCGACCTCGGAGACGAGGTCGGCACGGGAGCGCTCGGAGCGGGCGGAGGCGTCCCTGACTGTGAGGACCAGGCGCACGAGGTCCCCCCCGGGCCGGGCCCGCACGTAGCGGGCGGAGACGAGGATCTCGCGTTCGTCGGGCAGGCAGAGCACGCGCTCGGGCTGGCGGGTGCGTTCGCGGTCGCCTCCGTAGGGGTCGCTGGACTCCCACCAGTTGTGACCGTCCAGACCCTTCAGTGGCAGGGCGGCGCGAAAGTCCCGGCCGATCGCGGAGGCCGCGGAAACCCCGGTCAGCTGCGCAGCGAGGGTGTTGAAGAGGACGACCCTTCCCCCCGCGTCAGCGACGACCACTCCGTCGGG
This sequence comes from Nocardiopsis sp. SBT366, assembly GCF_001083815.1. Lineage (NCBI taxonomy): Bacteria > Bacillati > Actinomycetota > Actinomycetes > Streptosporangiales > Nocardiopsidaceae > Nocardiopsis > Nocardiopsis sp. SBT366. The sequence continues at coordinate 8,472 of NZ_LAVM01000112.1, forward strand.
CAGGTCGTCGGCGTGCAGGGGCGGACCGTCGGCCGCAGAGGCGGTGTCGACCTCCCACAGAGCGGACGCGGCACCGCGGCGACGCCCGCCACGGGGGTCCGCTCCCTGGACGCCCTCCCTGTCGGCCGGGACGTCGGTGGTGTGTCCTTGCCCTGGGACGGGGTCCTTTGAGGGTCGCGCCGCCGCACCGTCAGAGTCCTCCGCCGGTTGGCCCACGTGTCGGCCGCTGCCCACGCCTCTCCCCGCTCCCCTCCGAAGGTCCGCGACCACAGGACTCCTGGGTCGGGATCGCTGACCGGTCGTGCCCGTGGGCTGAACTCCCCGGACACCACCGCAGATCTACCCTGCACTCCCACCTGGTACGCCTGATGACCCGGGATACGGAGTCACCCGGAACCCGGGAGACGGCCACCGGTTCCGTCACCGCCGTCCGAGATGGTCGGACGCACGTCGGCTCCGGGGCACGCCCGCCGCAGCGTTCGGGCTCCGTGTGCTCACGCCCTGTCGTCAAGCCCGTCGTGTCGTGGCGGACACGCGCACCGTCCCACCCGTGACAGGGATCGGGCGGGGGTGGACAAGCGGGATGCGCGTGAACCACCGTCGTACTGGCCCGACCCTATCGACACTCGAACCCCGTGCACGTGCATTTCGGATGGTTGAGGCGACCTGTTACCGAGCGTGTACACCGCCCCACGCTCCACCCCGGGTCAGCCACCCGAAGGTGACGCGGAGTGATGATCGGGCGCGGTTCCGCCACGCCGGAGAGTCGGCTGAACGGGTTCGGGGGCGACGCCCCCGGAGCCGCGTGAGAACTCGCCAGGGGACCGTCAGGAACGGGACCGGATCCAGCCTTTCGGCCCCGCCGTAGACCGGGGGGCCGTGCTGCCGGACCTGCTGGGGTGGCTCAGGCGCGGCGCTGCTGGCGGGCGGTCGTGTACAGACAGACCGCCGCGGCCGTGGCCAGGTTCAGGCTCTCGGCCCCGCCGTAGATCGGGACGCTGACCGCGCCGTCCGTGAGCTGGACGATCTCCTCCGGCAGACCCCAGGCCTCGTTGCCGAAGACCCAGCCGACCGGGCCGTCCAGGTCGCCGTCGTCGGCAAGCTGGTGCAGGTCGCGGTCGCCGCTGCCGTCGGCCGCCCAGGCCTTGGCCCCGACGCCGTGCAGGAAGTCCACCGCCTGGGCCACCGGCACCCCCACCACCACGGGCAGGTGGAACAGGCTTCCGGCGGAGGCGCGCACGCACTTGCCGTTGTAGGGGTCCACCGAGGCGTCGGTGAAGATGACGACGTCGGCTCCGGCCGCGTCGGCGGTGCGCAGGACCGTACCGGCGTTGCCGGGGTCGCGCACGTGGGAGAGGACGACGGCGAGCCGCGCGTTGGAGACGCTCTCCAAGGGGACGTCGACGAACTCGCAGACCGCGATGACCCCCTGCGGGGTGATGGTCTGCGCCAGTTCGGACATCACGTCGAGACTGACCCGGTGGGTGGGCACGCCCGCTGTGTGGGCGGCGTCCATCAGGTCGATGTGGCGCTGCATGGCCTCCGCCGTGGCGTAGACCTCGGCGACGCCATGGGCGGCCCCGTTGTAGGGGGACCGCCCGTGGCCGCCGTTGACGGCGGCCAGGGCCTCCCGTACGGCCTGCGGCCCCTCCGCGAGGAAGCGCCGCTCACGCTGACGGAAGGTGCGCTTGGCGAGCCGCCGAACCCCCTTGATCCTGGGTGACCGGACACTCGTGAACTCGTGGCTCGCCATCGCTACCCGTCTGGTTCTTCCGACTGCCCGCTAGGCCGCGGCGGTGGTGGGGAGGGCCTGCTTGGCCTTCTCCACCAGGACGGCGAAGGCGGCCTCGTCGTTGACGGCCAGCTCGGCCAGCATGCGACGGTCGACCTCGATCTCGGCCAGCTTCAGACCCTGGATGAGACGGTTGTAGGTCAGGCCGTGAGCGCGGGAGGCGGCGTTGATGCGCTGGATCCACAGACGACGGAACTGCCCCTTGCGGTCCTTGCGGTCCCGGTAGGAGTAGGTCATCGAGTGGAGCATCTGCTCCTTGGCCTTGCGGTACAGACGCGAGCGCTGCCCGCGGTAACCACTGGCCCGGTCGAGAACGACCTTGCGCTTCTTCTTGGCGTTGAGAGCCCGCTTCACGCGTGCCACAGTGACTCCCTCATTGGTTCTTCCGGCGCGCACGGCGCGCCGACCGGTCCGGCCAGGACGCACCCAGCGGCCGCGTTCGCTTCAGGTGGTTGTCCTCCTGGCGCCTCAGCGCGCCGACGGGGTCGGGCGCACGGGCTGGCCAAGGAGGACGGGTGCTCCGGTGCTACTTGCCCAGGAGCTTCTTGATGTTCTTGGTGTCGGCCGGAGCGAGCTCGGCCTCCGTGCCCAGCTTCCGCTTGCGCTTGGAGGTCTTGTGCTCAAGGATGTGGTTCTTGTTGGCACGGCGGCGCATGATCTTGCCGGAGCCGGTGACCTTGAAACGGTCCTTGGCTCCGCTGTGGGACTTGTTCTTCGGCATGTCGCCGTCGTCTCCTACTCCGTCGGCGCGGCACCCGCACAGGATGCGGACACCGCGATTGTTCCGCCACTACGGCGGGGTCCCGTCGCACACCGGTGCATCACGGACTGGTCGGGCGCAGCCCACCCCACCACCCGGTCGTCGCCTTGGACGGCGTCCGGGCGGTGGGGGACTCCCCCTGGCGCCTTACGCCTGGTCGCGCTCGTCGCGGCGGGTCTTGTCCCCCGCTGCGGCGCGGGCCTCGGCCTTGTGCTCGGAACGCCGCTTGTGCGGACCGATCACCATGACCATGTTGCGGCCGTCCTGCTTGGGCTGGGACTCGACCGTGCCAAGATCCTGGACGTCCTGGGCCAGACGCGCCAGCAGCCTGCGCCCGAGCTCGGGCCTGGACTGCTCGCGGCCACGGAACATGATCGTCACCTTGACCTTGTCCCCGCTCTTGAGGAACCGAACGACGTGACCCTTCTTGGTCTCGTAGTCGTGCGGGTCGATCTTCGGGCGGAGCTTGATCTCCTTGATGATCGTGTTCGACTGGTTCTTGCGCGACTCACGGGCCTTGACCGCGGACTCGTACTTGAACTTGCCGTAGTCCATCAGCTTCGCGACCGGCGGGCGCGCGGTCGGCGCGACCTCGACGAGGTCGAGGTCCGACTCCTGGGCCAGACGCAGCGCGTCCTGCACGGAGACGATTCCGACCTGCTCACCGTTGGGTCCGACGAGTCGGACCTCGGGCACCCGGATACGGTCATTGATGCGGGGCTCTGTGCTGATGAGACCCCTCCCTAGCTTTCTCGGATTACCTGGGACCGGCCGCCCACCCCGTGGTGGTCGGCCTGTTCGACCGGGTCGCCCGTGCTTGTTCAGGCCACCCGCCCGCGTTGGGGTCTCACCAAAAACGAAAAACCCCGCCAGCGTGTGCAAGCGGGGCGATCCGACCGGATGTTCACGACGGAACCGCGAACCAGGACGACGGAACCCGTACACGGGTGTCCGACGTACTCGGGGCGGCGTGCCCATCGTCTGACCGGGACCCACACGGGCGCGGCCCGGTAGGTGGGAGGATCATCTCCGCTTGCGGCTCCGGCGTGTCAGACACACCGGACCAAGTCGATGACACCCAATATAGCAGGACCCCGCGACTGCCCGACCACCGTGCCGGGGGTCAGTGGGCGACCCGGGCGGAGCGCCGGAGCAGTTCCGCCTCCCCCGCGGCCCTCATGGGCTCCACCGGGACGTCCTCGATCCCCGTCATCAGGCGGACCTGGGCGACGGCCTGGTGCAGGAGCATCGGGAACCCGCCGACAACGCGCCCGCCACGGGCCGCCACCGCCGAGGCGGTGGCGGTCGGCCATGGGGCGTAGATCACGTCGAACAGGTCGGCCCCGGAGGCCCCGATCCGAGTGGCGTACACGTCCGTCGCCCCCGAGGGCAGGGTGGAGACCACGAGGTCCGCGTCCAGGTGGTGCTCGATCTCCGCCAGCGGCGCCACCCGGACGGGGCGGCCGAGGCGCTCGGCCGCCGACGCGACCTCGCCTGTGCGCGCCGTGTCACGGGCCAGGATCGTGACCGGTCCGGTCGTGCCCAGCTCCCGCAGTGCCGCCAGGGCCGAGGCCGCGGTGGCCCCGGCGCCCAGGACGAGCGTGCTGGCCGGGACCCTCACGCCCCCTTCGGTCAGGGCGGCGGCGATCCCCTCGACGTCGGTGTTCAGCGCCGACCACCCCGCCCCCCGGCGGACCAGGGTGTTGGCGCCGCCGACCTCCGTGGCCAGGTCGGAGACCTCGTCCGCCAGGTCCATGGCCCGTCGCTTGAGCGGCATGGTCAGGGAGAGTCCGGCCCACTCCGCCGGGGCCAGGTCAGCGAGGAACGGGGCCAGCCCCTCCTCGTCACACTCGAAGAGCCCGTAGGACCAGTCGCCCAGGCCCAGCGCCGTGTAGGCGGCCGTGTGCAGGACCGGGGAGAGGGAGTGGGCCACCGGCGAGCCCAGGACAGCGGCGCGCATCACTCCTCGTTTCCACCGTTGTAGGTCTCCTGGAAACGTTCCTTGAGGACTTCGAACTCCGCGTGGGTCTCGGCGAACTCGGTGACACCAGCCTCCGGGTCGGTGGCCACGAAGTACAGCCACTCACCGTCCGCCGGTTCCAGTGCGGCCTCGATGGCCTCCTGGCCCGGGGCGACGAACGGGCCGGGGATCAGCCCGGTGCTGTAGTAGGTGTCGAACCCGCTGGTGTCGTCCCGGCACTGGATCAGCTGTTCGTTGTTCAGCGCGATGCCGTACTCACCGATGGCGTAGAAGCAGGTGCTGTCCATCTGGAGCGCCATGTCGATGTCCAGGCGGTTGTGCACCACCCGGGAGATCTTCGGCATGTCCTCGGCCCGGCCGCTCTCCGCCTGGACGATGGAGGCGATGGCCATGATCTCGTTGGAGTCGTACCCGAGGTCCGCGGCGCGGGACGCCAGGTTCACCTCCTCGGCGACCTGCCGGTACTGGGTGACCATGGTGCGCAGCATGGAGAGGGCCTCGGTGTCGGGCTCGAACCGGTACGTGGACGGGAACAGGTAACCCGCCGGACCCTCCGAGGCGTAGTCGGGCAGGCCGAGCTCGTCGGTCTGTTCGTACGCTTCCTCGAGCTCCTCCAGGCTCAGCCCCGTGTTCTCGGACAGGAGCTGGAGCACCTGGTCGGAGCGGAGCCCCTCGCGGATGGTGACCCGCCCGCCGAGACGGTTCTCCGGGTCGAGCAGGGCCGCCACCGCGCTCTCGCCGCTCATGCCCTCGGCCAGGGAGTAGGTGCCCGGAACCAGTCCGTCGCCCTCGCTGGAGCTGAGCGCGTTGGTGAAGGACCGCACACTCGCGACCACGCCCTGGTCCACCAGGCTCTGGGCGACAGCGGTACCGCTCTGCCCCTCCTCGATGGCGAAGACGACCTCGCCCTCACCCTCACCGGAGAAGTCGGGCGGGAACACGTAGGCACGAGCCACCCCGTAACCGCCACCCGCGACCACGAGCAGCAGGACCAGGACGAGCAGGACCGTCAGGCCCTTGCTCTTCCTGCGCTTCCTGGGCTTGCCTTTGTTGAGCCGGGCGGCCTGCGCGGCCTTGGCTCGCTTGGCGCGCTTGCGGTTGGCGCGGCTGTCGCCGTAGGAGGCGGCGATGTCCTCAAGGCTGTCCTCTTCGTAGAGGTCCTCCTCGGGCTCCTCATCGACCTCGGGCTCGGGCTCGGGTTCGGCCCGGCGCCCCCGCTTGGCGCGACGACGGCCGCGACGCCCCTTGGGCTCCTCGTCCTCCGGTTCCTGAGCGAGGAAGGAACCGGTGTCCGTGAGGTGCTGCTCGTCCTCGTCCAGGTTGGACAGCTCCGCGAAGGCACCGGTGTCGGTGACCGGCGCGGCGGCGAAGGCCCCGGTGTCCTCAGGCTCCTCCTCCGCCGCACGACGGGCGCGGCGACGACCGCGACGACCGGTCGGCTCCTCGGGCTCCGGGTCGGGTTCCTGGTCGAACTCGGGCTCGTGTGCTCGGAGGGCCCCGGTGTCCTCGGGCTCCTCCTCCACTCCACGGCGGGCGCGGCGACGACCGCGACGGCCCGCGGGTTCCCCGTCCTCCGGCTCCAGCGCGCGGAAGGCCCCCGTGTCGCGCACGGGCTCGGGCTGCGCCTCCTGGGCGCGCTTGCGGCGGCTCCTCCGGCCCTGGGGTTCCTCCTCCGGGGGGTCCGTGTGGAAGGCGGGGGCGGGTTCGTCGGCGTCGTCGCCCCAGAAGGCGGAACGCGGCTCCGCGGGCTCCTCGGCGCGTGCGCGCCGGGCCCTGCGTGGAGGCTGCTCCTGGGCCGGGGGGTCCGCGGGCGGTTGGGGGGCGCCGGTCCCGCGTGAGGGGTTCTGGGCGCCACCCAGGTTGGCCAGGGCCGCCAGTGCGTCCTGGGTCGCGTCGGCGCTGGGTCGCTGGTGGCTTCCGGTGTCCGAGGGGGAACCCTGCTCGGGGTGCTCGGGTGTCTGCCCGCCGCGTGCGGCACGGCCACCGCGCAGGGCGTCGGCGGCACCGAAACGCCGGGGACCGGCGGCCTGCGGTTCGCCGTTCCACGGTGTCTCGTCCGCGGGCGGTTCGGCCCTGCGGCGGCGACCGGGGGCGGGCGCGTTCCGGCCGCTCGTGTCGGCTTCCCCGGGGG
>NZ_LAVM01000113.1:0-14970 GCF_001083815.1 Nocardiopsis sp. SBT366
TCGGAGGGGTCGGGCAGGGTGACGACCTCCCCGCGCCCATCCCCAACCCGGGGCAGGTCGCCGTCTGCCAGGAACCCGGGCGCGACCAGGTCGTCACCCTGCCCGACCCCTCCGACGAGGAGGGCCGCCCCCTGTGGATACGCCGTCCACCCGGGCCCGACAGCACCGACCTGCCCGTCCTGTATCTGCTGCACGGCTCGGCCTCCACCCACCGGACCCTCATGGAAGCGGACCTGGGCACCCACCTGGACCGGCAGATGTGCCGCTCGGGGGTCGAGTTCGTCGTCGCGGCCCCCTACGGGCAGGAGGGCGGGGGCTCCACCACCGAATGGGGGGACGCCCACGACGGCCGCTTCTCGCTGGAGAGCTTCGTCACCCGGGACACCGTCGACGCGGTCGAGGGCGAGCACCCGCGTCCCCGGTCTCTGCGGGCGATCGGCGGCTTCTCCATGGGCGGCTACGGCGCCGCCGCCCTGGCTCTGCGCCACCCCGACCTCTACACCCAGGTGGTCGGCTGGGCCGGGTACTACCGCGTGGACGATCCGCACGGAACCTTCGGCGGGGACACCGCGGCGCACTCCCCCGACCTCCTCCTGGGATCGGAGGACGTGCACGACCTCAGGTTCATGCTGGTGGAGGGCCGATCGGACCACACCCCGCTCCAGGAGGGGAGCATCCAGGGGGAGGCCGAACGCTTCTCGGAACTGCTCGCCGATCACGGTATGACGGTCGACACCCTCAGGCCCCGGGGCGGCCACGACCTGGAGACCTGGCGGAGCACCTTCCCCGAGGCAGTGGACTTCCTGGTGTCCGGGTGGGCGGGTACACGGTGATCCGGGCCGGGTCAACCCCGGCCCCCTCGGACGTTCCGGTGGGGAACAGTGTGTACCTTCGTCGCTGTTGACGACTACGGCTCGCACACTCGTTGCTGACACGACTCGGAGGAACCACCGGTGTCCGGACCCCTGCCGCTGGGACAACAGACGGCGGTTCCCTCAAGGATCGCGACCGTCAGTCTGCACACCTCCCCGCTCGACCAGCCCGGCACCGGCGACGCCGGAGGGCTCAACGTGTACGTGGTCGAGGTGGCCCGGCGGATGGCCGAACGCAACGTGGCCGTGGACGTGTTCACCCGCGCGACCAGCGCCGACCTCCCCCCGGTCGTCGAGCTGGCGCCGGGTGTGAACGTGCGGCACGTACCCGCCGGACCCTACGGCCGCCTCGACAAGAACACCCTCGCCGACCACCTGTGTCCGTTCGTGTTCGGGATGCTGCGCGCCGAGGCCCAGGCCGACCCGGGCCACTACGACCTCGTCCACGGCCACTACTGGCTCTCCGGCAGGGCCGGGGTGATGGCCGCCCGCCGTTGGGGCGTGCCCATGGTGCAGTCCATGCACACCATGGCCCGGGTGAAGAACGCCGCGCTGGCCGAGGGCGACTCCCCCGAACCGGAGGCGAGGGTGCGCGGCGAGGACCAGCTGGTGCGCCAGGCGGACCGGCTCATCGCCAACACCGACGACGAGGCGCGCCAGCTCACCGGCTTCTACGGTGCCCGGAACGAGCAGATCAACACGATCCCGCCCGGGGTCGACCTGGAGACCTTCACCCCCGGCTCACGCACGGAGGCCCTGGAGCGGGTCGGGCTGCCCCGGGACGCCGAACTCCTGCTGTTCGTGGGCCGTGTCCAGCGGCTCAAGGCCCCCGACGTGCTCATCCGCGCCGCCGCCGACCTGCTCGAACGCGACCCGTCCCTGCGCTCCCGCCTGGTGGTCGGGGTCGTCGGGGGACTCTCCGGGGGCGGCCGACACGAACCACGGCTGCTCACCGACCTCGCGCGATCGCTGGGCGTCGCCGACGTGGTCCGGATGGAACCCCCCCAGGACCGCGCGCGCCTGGCCGACTACTACCGGGCCGCGACCGTGACCGTCGTCCCCTCCTACTCCGAGTCCTTCGGTCTGGTGGCCGTGGAGTCGCAGGCCTGCGGCACCCCCGTTCTGGCCGCACGGGTCGGCGGCCTGACCACGGCGGTCTCCGAGGGCGTCTCCGGGATCCTCGTGGACGGGCACGACCCCCGGCACTACGCCGCCGAGCTGCACCGGATGATCACCGAACCGGCCTGGCGTGCCAAGCTGGCCGGGGCGGGTCCACGCCACGCCGCCACCCTGGGGTGGTCGCGGACGGTGGACGAACTCCTGGACGTGTACCGGGACACCCTCAACCCGCGCGGGCTCCGGCTCGCCGCGGCCCGTTGACCGCGGGGGGTCGCACCGAAGTGACGAGAGGCGAGGACGTGGCAGCGGAAACAGAGCGCGAGAGCGCCATCAGGGCGATCGACGAAGCCGTCACCGAGGCCGGTCTCGAGGTCGAACGCCCGCGTGAGGGGTCGTTCCTGGTGACGATCCCCGGCACGGCCAAGCTCAGGACCATGGTGTGGCTGGAGGCCGGACCGCACAGCCTCACCCTCACCTCGTTCTTCTGCCGCCAGCCCGACGAGAACCACGCCGGGTTCTACCAGTGGCTGACCCGGCGCAGCTCCGACATGTACGGGATGGCGTTCGTCTCCGACGACGTCGGCGACGTGTACGTGCGGGGACGCCTTCCGCTGGGCGGCGTGACCCCCGCCGAGGTGGACCGGCTTCTGGGCTGCGTGCTCACCTACTCCGACGAGAACTTCAACACCGCGCTGGAGCTGGGCTTCGCCACGGCGATCCGCAAGGAGTGGAAGTGGCGGACCGCCCGCGGCCACGACACCCGCAACCTGAGCGCCTTCGCGCACCTGGCCGAACCCGAACAGTAGGCCCCGCCGTGGGCGGTCACCCGCGCGGCATCGCTAGGCTGGCTCCCATGGGAACTCTGGTACTGCTTCGACACGGCGAGAGTGTCTGGAACGCGAAGGGCCTGTTCACCGGCTGGGTGGACGTGGACCTCTCCGCGCAGGGCGAGGAGGAGGCCCGCCGCGGCGGCGAACTCCTCAAGGCCGCCGGGGTGACCCCGGACATCCTGCACACCTCTCTGCTCAAGCGCGCGATCCGCACCGCGAACCTCGCGCTGGAGACCGCCGACCTGCACTGGCTGCCGGTCCAGCGGTCCTGGCGCCTCAACGAGCGCCACTACGGCGCCCTCCAGGGCAAGGACAAGGCGCAGACCCGCGAGGAGTACGGCGACGACCAGTTCATGGTCTGGCGCCGCTCCTACGACACGCCCCCGCCGCCCATCGCCGACGACGACCCCTACTCGCAGGCCGGGGACGCGCGTTACGGCCTGCTCCCGTCGGAGCTGCTGCCGCGCACCGAGTGCCTGAAGGACGTCCTGGACCGCGCCCTGCCGTACTGGTACGACAACATCGTCCCGGACCTGGCCGCCGGCAGGACCGTCCTGGTCACCGCGCACGGCAACTCGCTGCGCGCGCTGGTCAAGCACCTCGACGGGATCAGCGACGCCGACATCGCGGGGCTGAACATCCCCACCGGCATCCCGCTGGTGTACGAGCTGGACGACCAGTTCCAGCCCACCAACCCGGGCGGCACCTACCTCGACCCGGAGGCCGCGAAGTCGGCCATCGAGGCCGTGGCCAACCAGGGCAAGAAGTAGTCCGAACCCCGATCTCCCGTGCCCGCGCCGCCACCAGGCGGTGCGGGCACCGTCGTGTCGGGGGTCAGTAGACCAGGGCCTGGGCGCCGTCCCGGAGGCTCTCCTCCACGAAGGTGGCCGCTCCCGCGATGCGCACGCCCTCGAGCAGGTCGTCCTGGGTGAGCTCCCTGCGGGCCGCGCACTGCGTGCAGACCGTGACGCCGCCCGCGGCGAGCACCGCCGCCAGCAGGTCCTGGAGCGGGGCGGCGTGGGGGAGGTCGAACTTCTCGGCTCGGCCGGGCACCGCGAACCACGCGGCCTCGCCGGTCAGCCAGAGCGACACGTCCACGCCGCTGGCGACCGCCGTGGCCGCGACGGTGAAGGCCTGGTTGCAGCGCTCCGGGGAGTCCTCACCGGCGGTGACCTTGATCACCAGGGAACGAGTCATGCGGTCAGCCTACTCAGAACGCGGCGGCGGTGACGACCGTGCCGGCGATCGCGCAGAGGGCGAAGGCGGTCAGGAGCAGGACGGCCTCACGGCGGCGGGGCGAGACGCGGGCAGGGCCCTCCTCCACGCCGTGCTCGACGGTGAGCGGGGCGCCCTCGGAGGCGATCAGCACCACGCGGCCGTCGCGCACGTCGACCTCGCCGCTGACACGCACGCGCGCCCCCTGGCGGATGATCCACTCGCGGTACTCGAACTCGATCGTCTCGCCCCGGAAGACGCCGGAGATACGGCCGCGCACGCGCGGCAGCAGGTCGTCGGCGGCGGCGGCGACCCCGGGCTGGGGGCGGCCGACCAGGCGCTTGAGGCACAGCTCGGGGTCACGCGGCTCCGCACCGGCGGGGTCGACGTAGACGCGCTCGGCCGCACCGGTGCGTCCCTCGGCGACCAGCCCGAACAGCTCGTCGGAGCCGTAGTCGGCGATCGAGTCGCAGGCCCGCTCGGTGACCGCGCCCTCGGCCCGGTCGCGGACCAGCGGCCGGTAGTGGCGCAGCACCTCGTGGCCGTGCCACACGCACTCCGAACCCGCCAGCCCGGACTCGATGAGACCGGAGGGCCCGGCGGCGGCGACACCGGTGAGCGTCACCCGCTGGCCCTTGCGGGGCACCAGGGCGCCGGGCAGGAGCTGGGCCAGCCCGCGCTGTCGCAGCCAGCGGCGCAGGGCGACGACGGTCAACGGCAGGAGGACCACCGCGACGGCGAGCAGCGCCACACCGATCACCATGAACACAGGCAGCCCCTTAGTAAGCGCGTCGGAGGTCAAGGACGACTGCGGGCGCCGAGCCCCAAGGACACACCGCGTCTGCTGACAATCTTTACCAGTTCTCCAGGAAAGCGGGGCCAATTGGGCATGTCCAGTCCAAGGCTCCTCGACGGCACGGAACGCACCCCTGCCGGGTGTTCGCCGAACATGCCCTAGGCTCGGTGGCTATGGATGCTGAGGTACACCCCGATCTGGAGAAACTGTCGTTCCTGTTCGGGCGCTGGGAGGGCGTCGGCGTGGCCGGTTACGCCGACGAGGAGGAGCTCCAGTTCGGACAGGAGGTCGAGTTCACCGTCAGGGACGGTGCCCCGTACCTGGACTACCGGAGCCGGGCCTGGCGCATGAAGGCCGACGGGACGCTCGGAGAGCTCATCACCGAGGAGTCCGGTTACTGGCGCGCGCTGTCCGAGGAGGACACCGCCCGGTACGCCAAGGACGACGAGAAGAACATCATCCACCTGGAAGTGCTGGTCGCCCACAACGAGGGCTTCATCGAGTCCTACCTGGGCAACGTGTTCGCGAACCGGGTGGAGATGGCCACCAACGCGGTGGTGCACACCATCACGGGACTTGAGGTCCAGGCTTCGCACCGTCTCTACGGGCTGTTCGGCGAGGACCGGGACACCCTGGGCTACGCCTGGGACCTGGCCGCGCGCGGGCACGACCTGCGCTCGTACATGTCGGCGCAGCTCAAGAAGGCCGGAAGCAAGTAGCAGTGGCCGCGCTCCGACCGTGGTCGGAGGAGGGCATGGGCGAACCCCGGGCTCTGTCCCGCAGGTGCGGGGCCGGTCGGACCAGATCCGGCAGCCCGGGGTTCGGGTGTCCGTCAGGTATTCGCACGAACGACGTCGAGCGAATGCTCGGCGTCGCCCTAGCGGACGGCCACCTCGCCAGTCCTTGAGTGAATCATTTCTCGGACCACCTCCTTTCCTGCGTGCTCCGAAGGTACGTCCCGTGGCCGGGGTGGGGCAAGTGATTTTCGGAGCTCCGTATTCCCTGTTCAGAGCGGTGCTCCGGGGTGTTTGGCGGGCCGGATAACCTCGGTTCCATGACTTCGCCGTTGCTGACCACACCGGGTGCCGTGAGCGCCGACAGCCCCGACTCCGACGTCGCCGCGCACTACGGCGACCCCTCCCACGAGGCGCGCGCGATGGAACGCTCCAGCGCCTGGGTGGACCGGAGCAACCGTGGCGTGGTGCGCGTGACCGGACCAGACCGCCTGAGCTGGCTCAACGACATCACCAGCCAGCTGACCCGCGACCTGGCCCCCGGGGTCGCCACCGAGTCGCTGGTCCTGGACACCCGGGGCCACCTGCGACACCACCTGTCCCTGGTGGACGACGGTGAGACGACCTGGATCCACACCGAACCCGGTGGCGGACCCGCGTTGGCGGAGTTCCTGGACTCGATGGTGTTCATGCTGCGGGTGGAGGTCGAGGACCGGTCCGACACGCTCTCCGTGCTGACCGTGCTGGGCCCGGAACGCTCCCGCGTGGCGACCGTGGCCGAGGGCCTGGTCCAGCGGGACGCAGAGGACCAGATCGACCTGTTCGTGCCCTCGGGCGACCTCGTGGCCGTCACCGAGAAGCTCACCGCCGCCGGAGCCCGCCCGGCGGGCATGTGGCCCTACGAGGCCCACCGGATCGCCGCGCACCGCGCCCGCCCGGGGTTGGACTCGGACGAGCGGTCCATCCCGCACGAGATGGACTGGATCGGCTCCGCCGTTCACCTGGAGAAGGGCTGCTACCCCGGCCAGGAGACGGTGGCGCGGGTGCACAACCTGGGCCGCCCGCCGCGCCGCCTGGTGATGCTGCACCTGGACGGTACCGTAGAGCGGCTGCCGAAGCTGGGGAGTGACATCGAGCTGGCCGGGCGCAAGGTGGGCCGGGTCGGGACGTCGTCCCGTCACCACGAACTGGGCCCGATCGCCCTCGGCCTGGTCAAGCGCACCGTCCCGGTCGACGCCGACGTGGTCGTGGACGGGATCGCCGCGGGCCAGGAGGTCGTCGTGGACCCGGACACGGGCGCCAACGCGAACCTCGACGACTTCCGCCGCAAGCCCAGGTAGCCGTCACCGGTCGGGTCGGGGCGCGGCCCCGTCCGGTCGCCCCGGTCCTGCGGACCGGACGCGACGATGCGGGCGACGCAGGGGCGGCGACGGGTGCGAGACGACAGCCTCCCGGCCACACACGGCTCCCACCGGACGGATGTCCTCTGGCGGAGGCCGCCTGGCCGCGTCGCGTTGACAGGGACTCCCCTGGCGGGTGTGAACTGTGGTGAACCACTGGACGCTGCTGAAGGGGAACTCCGTGAGCCCGAATATCGCCACCAACACCGCCGTCGACCGGGAGGCGCTGATCGAGTTCGTCACACCCCGGCACAGGGCGCTGCTGATCACCCAGCGCAGGGACGGCTCCCCGCAGGCCTCCCCGGTCACCTGCGGAGTGGACGGCCAGGGACGGATCGTGGTGTCGACCTACCCCGAGCGCGCCAAGGCACGTAACGCGGCGCGCGAGGGGCGGGTGAGCGTGGTCGTGCTCTCCGACGACTTCGAGGGCCCCTGGGTGCAGGTCGACGGGACCGCCGAGGTGCTCAGCGGGGAGGAGGCGGTCGAACCGCTGGTGGAGTACTTCCGGGTGATCTCCGGGGAGCACCCCGACTGGGAGGAGTACCGCCAGGCGATGCGCGGCCAGGGCAAGGCACTGGTGCGCGTCACTCCGCGGCGGTGGGGGCCGGTGGCCACCGGAGGGTTCCCGGCGGGCAGGGCTCCGCAGGCCTGAGCCGGAGGCCACTCCCGGCTGTTGGAGGCCGCCCGGACACCCGGCGGGGCCCGGTGGCGGTGCCAGGACACGGCCACGGGCACGGTGGACATGTGCGCCTGCTGGAGGTGCTCGGCCGGGACGTGGGCGTCGCCCGACTCATCGGCGGACTGCTCGTCCCGGTCACCCTGAGGACGACACGGCGTCCTCGGTGACGCCTCCGAGTGGATCCTGTCCCACCTGGGGTGGCTCCCCAACCCGGGTGTGACCACCCTTCTCGCCCTTCTCACCCACACCCCGGAGCGCCCCGAGCACCCGGACGCCTGGGCGCCCGGACGCCCCGACCACGGTCGGGAAAGGTGTGACCCGACGACGGACGCGACGTGCGCCCCGGCGACGCTCACCGCAGAGCCCGGCACCGATCACGCGGGCCTCGATGCCTCCCACGGTGCCGTCGCCCGCGTCGCCGGGGCGCCCTCGCGAACTCGGGGCGTCAGACCGTGAGGACGATCTTGCCCCGCGTGCGACCGGTCTGGTTCAGGCGCCAGGCCTCGGCCGCCTCCGCCAACGGGAACTCCCTGTCGATGTGCACGCTCAGCACGCCCCGGTCCGCCAGACCGGAGAGTTCGACCAGGTCATCGTGGTCGGGCCGGACCCACACGTACTGCCCACCGGTCGCGAGGACCTCGTGGTCGGCGATCGAGACCACCCTCTCCGGGTTCTCGGTGACCGGAAGCGCGGCCACCCCGCCGCCGACGAAGTCGAGGACCGCGTCCACGCCCTCGGGGGCCAGTGCCCGAACCCGCTCGGTGAGACCGTCGCCGTAGGTGACCGGCTCGGCGCCCAGCGCTCGGAGGTGGTCGTGGTTGCGCTCGCTCGCCGTACCGATGACCCTCGCGCCCAGCGCGACCGCGATCTGCACGGCGAACGCGCCCACGCCGCCCGCGGCGGCGTGCACCAGCACCGTGTCACCGGAACCCGCCGAGACGCGCTTGAGGGACTGCAGGGCCGTGAGGCCCGCGAGGGGCACCCCCGCCGCCTCCTGCCAACTCAGCGTGGCGGGCTTGGGCGCGATCAGTCGCACGCTCGCGGAGACCAGCTCGGCGTAGGTGCCGTTCTTGGCCCAGTCCTTGCGGACGTACCCGTAGACCTCGTCGCCGACCGCGTACTCCCCCGCGTCGAACCCGACGGCCTCGACGACACCGGCCACGTCCCACCCCGGGATGAGCGGGAAGCCCGCCTCCATCACGGGATCCAGACCACCGGTGGCGAGCTTCCAGTCCACGGGGTTCACCCCGGCCGCGCGCACGCGGATCAGGACCTCCCCCGGGGCCACCTTGGGATCGGGCAGATCCACCAGGGCGAGGTCGTCGGCGGAACCGTACTGCTGTAGTGCTATTGCCTTCATGTCGGGTGACAAGGCGGTGACCTTGCGATTCATTCCTTACACAAGCGACCGGGCCCGGTGGGAAGTCCCACCGGGCCCGGTCGTTTCGCACCGGTACGCCGGTGCCGCGGTGCGCGAGGCGCCTAGCGCAGGGCGGCGGCCAGACGCTCGTCGTGCAGGCGCTCGCCCCAGGCCGGGGGAAGCGGGTTCAGCTGACCCACGCGCCAGCGCAGCAGCAGGTCGGCCAGCTGCGGGTTGCGCGGCAGGGCCGGGCCGTGCAGGTAGGTGCCCAGGATCTGGCCCTGGTAGGCACCCTCGGTGCGGTCGTCGTTGCCGATGCCCTTCACCGTGGTGGAAAGCGGACGGGCCTGCGGGCCGATCGCGGTGCGCCCCTGGTGGTTCTCGAAACCGGTGATCCGGCCGACTCCCAGGGCAGGCTCGACGTCCGCGACGATCTCGCCCACCGCGCGGGTCTGGCCGCGGGTGCTGCGGATGTCGAGGATGCCCACGCCCGGAAGCGGGTTGGCCTCGTCGTCGCCGTAGCTCTCACCGATGATCTGGTAGCCCGCGCAGACCGCGAACACGCACGCGCCGCGCGCGGCGGCCCGGGCCAGGCCTCCGTCGGCGCGGAGCCGGTCGGCGGCCAGGATCTGCGGCCGGTCCTCGCCGCCGCCGAGCAGGTAGATGTCTCCCTGCTCGGGCACCGAGTCGCTGGAGTGGACGTGCACGATCTCGGTGGGGATGCCGCGCAGTTCCGCGCGGCGCTTGAGGATGAGGACGTTGCCCTGGTCCCCGTAGGTGCTGAGCAGGTCGGGGTAGATCCACACGATCCGCAGGGCGCTGCTGGTGTTCGACATGGGTGTGTGTCTCCTACTGGACGCGGCCGTACGCCGTGCGGATCTGCTGGAAGGCTGTGTAGTTGGCGATGACGTCGACCTTGGTGATGTCGGGGCGCTCGGCCTTGAGCTTGGCCAGCACCTCGTCCACGCGGTCGGCGACCTCGAAGGGCACCTCGTCGGTCTCCAGGCGCAGCGCGAGGTCGGTGCGGCGCTCGCCCATGACGAACACCCTCCGGTCGCGCAGCACCGTGTAGTCCACGTCCCAGAGCCAGGAGGTGTCCTTGCCGTCGGGGATCTGGGCGTTCACCGCGAGGATCACGGGGACGCGGGGCGGGTCCAGGACCGCGAAGGACTCCAGCCAGCCGGCCGGGTTCTTGGAGAGCAAGAGGCGGACCTCGACGCCCATGGTGACCACCGAGGTGTAGCGCCCGGCCACCGAGGTGACCTCGCGCAGCCGCTCGATGGTGCGCTCGGGGTGCATGCCGTAACCGGCGGCCGTGGCGGCGGCGATCGCGGCGTTGGCCCGGTTCGCGTCGCCGGGCAGGTTCATCCGGAGCTTGATCTGCTGACCGTCGGGGGCGACCAGCACGTCGTTGTCGTTGTCCACTGCCCACGTGGCGCTGGGACGGGCCAGGCCGCACTCGGGGCACTCCCAGTGCGGGTCGGTCTCGCGCTTGAGGTGGCCGCCGCACTCGGGGCAGCACCAGGAGTCCTCCTTCCAGCGCTGACCGGCCGACACCCAGGTGGCGTTGGGGGCGCCGAGCCCCGCCCAGGCCACCAACGGGTCGTCGGCGTTGGCGATGACGTGGGTGTCGGTCTGCGCGAGGGCGGTCCGCCACTTCTTCGCGAGCAGGTTGATCTCCGAGGCGCGGTCCATCTGGTCGCGGCTCAGGTTCATCAGGACCACGAAGGAGGGGTTGGTGGCCTTGAGCACCTGCGGGAGGTACTTCTCGTCCACCTCCAGCACACCGTTGACCGCCGACTTGTTGTCGGACAGGGCGGTGATGTGCCCGGTGGGCATGTTCGCGCCGTGCTCGTTGGTCGCCACGTCACCGAACTCGCGCAGGGCCTGCGCGATGAGCCGGGTGGTGGTCGTCTTGCCGTTGGTGGCACTGATCAGGGCCAGGCGACGGCCCTGGGCGAGTTTGGCGAGCAGGTCGGGTTCGACCTTGAGGGCGACGCGCCCACCGATGACGGAGCCGTCTCCGCGTCCGGTGGCCCTGGACAGGCTCGCTGCGCTCCTGCCAAGTACCGAGGCCAGTTGGGCGCGCAAGGGAAGCTCGCTCATCAAATCTCCACGATCGGTAGATCACCCGCACGAACGCGCTTCGGCGGCGGGCGATGTGTCGGGCCAAGCTTATTGTCCACCGAACCTCAGACCCGCCAGTCCAGACGCTCGGGCGGCGGCCCGAGGTTGGGCGGGACCTTCTCGGGGTCGGTGCGGCCCACGGTTCCGAGCGCCTCGGCGGCGTTGGGACCGTCGTCACCCCTGGTCGCCCCGGGGGTGTCGTCCCGAACCATGCGGTCCGGTGCGGCGGTGCCCTCCGGTGTCGCGGTGCCCCCGGACGGTTCGGAACGGCCCGTGTGCGCCCTTCGGAGCCCGCCGTTCCCTGTGCCGCCCCGGGACGCCGGTGCTCTGGTGGTGGCTCCGGTGCCACCACTCGACCCAACGTTCCCGCTGGTACCGGTGTTCCGGGTGTCGTCCACCGTAGCCAGGGTGGCCGTGGACAGGGTGAGGATACCCGGGTTGGTGTCGGCGAGGATCGGCCCGCCCGGGGTCAGGACGAGGGCTGCGGTGGACGGCAGCCCTCGAAGGGCTCGCGCGTCCAGGCCGAGGGAGCGCGCACCCGGCCCCTGCTCCTCGTCTGTGGGTGCCGGGGTGTCGATCTCGGCGGCCTGGCTGGTGACCCGGCCCCACGCCGTGGTCGATCTCACATGGCGGACCAGGTCGAGGGGGACGATCGAAGCGGCGGCGTTGCGGATCAGCGCACCGGACTCGGTGTGCGGTGAGGGGAACAGGAGATCGTCGTCCTCCTCGTCGTCCTCGGACGGTTCGAGCACCGTGCCGCCCACCGCCGCACCGATCACCTCGGTGAGCCGGTGCACCTCCAGGTCGCGCGGGTCGGCCGCGACGGAGACCGCCGCCTCCACCGCTCTCGCGACCTCCTCGGCGTCGTCGTCCAGGCCCATCACCACCGGCAGGCAGGCCGGGTCGGAGAAACGTTCGAGAGCCGCGGGGACGGCGGTGCGGAACAGCAGGACCACCTCCACGTCCCCCTCGGACGCCGCCGCCAGGACCTGTTCCACCTCCTCCTTGGGGAGGGTCTCCGCGCCGCAGACCACCACGCTGCGCGTCCGCCGCGACCGGGCACCGGGACGCCGTCCGCCGGTGGCGGGTTCGGGGGCGCGGGCCTCCAGCAGTTCACTGAGCGCGGCCACGGCGTAGGTCCCGTAGACCCTGGCCGCGCCCTCGCCCGAGGCCCGGTCCGTGGAGATGATCTTGACCTGGGCGTAGGCTCCGTCGTCGGCCCGGGTGCCCACGGCCTCGAAGGGGCTGAGCCGATTCTCCAGCGTCCACGCCCGTTCGCGTATCCCGGGGTCGTCCGCGCACCGCTCCCGCACCCGAGCGCGCTCCGCCTCCGTGAGCAGGGCCAGGGCGGGGTCGTCCTCGGCCGTGTCGTCCTCGGGGGTGACCAGGGCGCGCAGTCCGCCGATGAGTCGGGCGACGCCCACGCCCGGGCCGAGCACCTCCAGCAGGCGCAGCAGCAGGGTCTCGTCGGCGTCCGCGTCCTCCAACCTCCCGGAGGCCGCGGCCGCAGCCGAGAGGATGCGGGCCCGCTGTCCGGCGTCCAGGTTGGTGCCCAGGGTCATCCGTGGCAGGTCGGCCGGGAGCACCCAGCGGCGGGGCCCCACGGCGCAGCGCCGGGCCAGCCGGACCAGCTCGCTGGTGACGGAGCGCCCGGTGAGGTCCACGACGGTGAGGTCGCCGCCCTCGCGGAGCCGGGAGATCCCGATCGTGGTGAGCAGCGCGGACCAGCCCGCCTCCCGGCCGCCGACCACGAGCACCGACGAGACCCCCGCGGGCACCATCACGCCGTACCAGCGGGGCTGGGCCTCGAAGGCGCGCGCGGCGGCCTGCCACTCGGTGTACCGGCGCGCGTGTTCGCGCTGCTGCTCGTGCAGGGCCCGCTCCCGTTCGGCCCGTTCCTCGGCCAGACGCGCCTCGGCGCGTTCGAGCCGGGTGGCCATCACCTGCCTGCTCTGGAGCAGCGCGAAGACCACCGGCGCCGCGATCGCCGCGCAGGCGCACACGCCGCCCAGGGCCAGGCTCCCGGGGAGGATCCTCAGGGTCCACAGCAGTGGGCAGAGCAGGGCGAACAACCCCAGCCCACCCAGGGCGAAGTAGAGCGGCCGGTTGGTCTGGGCCTCACTGTCGAGCTGTCCGGCGACCCACTCCCGGCTCAGCGTCCGGGCGTCCGAGGGCGCGGGACGGCGAGGGGCCGGTCCCGGCGGCGGCAGCACGACTCTGTGCCGCCAACCGAGGTAGGTGCGTCCCGCCTCGCCTCGCGTGCTGGCCGCGGCCGCTGACGACCGTGCTGTGGGCACCGTCCGAACACCTCCTGACCGGCGGGGGGAGTACCACCGGAATACCTTCACGCGGGGTCCGGCCAGGGGGTCGGAGGTCGGGGCTGGGGGCCCGCGCCCGGCGTGCTTGCCACGGGCCGCGTCCCGCCGGGGAGCGGGCGCCGGGGGCGTCCGGACCCTCCGCAGGACACGAACCGTGATCTTCAGTCAAGCAGGGCCGTCCACCGCTTTCCAGCCCCCGTCCCGGGCCTGGGGAAAACCCGCCATCCGAAGGTCCGGACCCGCCTTGGGCGCGGGTCCGATGTTTCCGAGCCCTCGGCGGGGCATGGAACAAGGGACAGAGGAACCAGAGATCGAGTCCGTTCCAAAGGAGTGACCCCCATCCCGGAACAGATCCTCCTCGCAGCTCCGTCCTCCCTCGTGTTCCCCTTGGCCGCGGCCCTGATCCTCGCCGCCCTCGTCACCTGCCTGTTCATGGCTTTCAGATGGAACCGGCGGTACCGCGGACCGACCGGAGGGGCGTCGGCCGCCGAGGCCCCCACCCGTGAGGAGCGCGGTCGGGTCGCCCCGTACCTGCGCTCCGGCGAGACCGCCCCCGGCCCCGAACTGAGCCAGCTGACGGTGGCCTCCGCACGGGAGCTCCTGCGGGTGTGGGAGAACCCGTGGGCCGCGTACGGATTTCTCCTGTACCTGGCGTGGATGGCTCTGAGTCTGGGACGAACGGTGTGGAGCGGCGCCGCGTCCCCGGGCGTCCTGGCCGCCTTCCTGCCCGTGCTGGCGCTCCTGGCCCTGGTCTTCGTGCTGAGACGGCGCCGGGTCCTGTGCCGCTCCCGACAGGCGATCGAAGCCAACGCGGACCTGGCCGCGTGGGCCCCGACCCCGGAGCCCGCGACCGGCTGGGACCAGCTCCGCAGGCCCTACTGACCCCAGGCACGAGGAGGCGATTGGACGTGCCGGAACTGATGGTGCGGGTGGGACTGCTGGTCCTCGCCCTGGTCTTCCTGTCAGCGTTCCTGTTCACCCTGGTCCGCTCACGCCGATGGCGACGCGAACACGGCGAGGCGGCGGAGCCGCCGCTCGTCGACCCCGAGCTGACTCGGTTCGGAACGCCCTTCTCCCCGACCCGGACCAGAGCGGCCCGGTTGGTGCGGGAGGGACGCGCCGCCGACGATCCCGCCACGGCGCACGTGGTCGTCCTGCTCGCGGAGCGGGAACTCGGGACGACCGAGAACCCGTGGCGGTCACGCGGCGGGGTCCTGCTCCTCCTGGCTCAGCTCCAGCTGGTCCTCTCCCAACTCCTCACCCTGGGAGTCGGACCGCCCGTCATCCTCGTGACCCTGGCGCTGCTCGCGGGGTTCACCGTGGGCTTGGGTGCGCTGGGCGCACGGGGCGCCCTGAGACGGCGGGAGCGAACCGAACACGCGCTGAAGGTCAACCAGGCCCTGGCCGCCGAGCTCGACGGGACCCCGAGGCCCCGAGAAAAGGGGCCGACATAATGGGTGCGAGCGCGCGCTCGGGAAACCCCCCGGGGCGCGGTCGCCTGGGCCTCCCTCCCCCATCCC
>NZ_LAVM01000114.1:0-14745 GCF_001083815.1 Nocardiopsis sp. SBT366
CGCGGGGCGCGTCGAGAGACTGGGGGTCCTGGTCGTCGCCCCGCTGGGCCTGTGCTTCCTGCCCGCCTTCGTGCTGATCGGCATCGTGCCCATGGCCGCCGAGCTGCTGCTGGCCGCACTCGCGCAGGGGGGGGGGGGCCGCGGCGGCCCCGTCCCCCCCGCGCCCCGCCTCACGTCAGGGGCGCTGGCCGATCTCGCCGACCCAGCCCGACCACACGAACCCGATCTGCTCGGTGAGGAGCGGGTACTCCAGCCCGAAGTCGGCGGCGTCCCCGTAGCCGGGGCCCTCCTCCAGCAGGGTGGTGTCGCGGTAGAGCAGCGCGCCGTCCTGGGCGTCGTACATGTACCGGGCCTCGGTCACCCGGCCGTCGTCCTCCACGGTGAAGGAGAACAGCTCACCCTCACGGTTCAGGGTGTCGGTGGCGGTGCCCAGATAGGTCACGTCGGCGACCTCGGCGAACACCCGCTGGACGGCGGCTTCCTCGGCACCGGACAGCGGACGCGACTCGTAGAGCCTGTCCACGGCGTTGGCCACCGCGGGAAGGGACTCGTCGGCCGGGCCCTCCCCGAAGTCGGCGAGCACCTCCAGCATGCCGTCGGTGTCGGTGGGCAGCTCGGCGGGCCACACCAGGCTCTGGTGCTGGGTGTCCTCGTGGGACTCGCTGCCCTGGTCCAGGAACCACTCGTGGTCGGCCTCCTCGCCACCGGTCTCCAGCGGGGGCTTGGGATCGGTGTCCTGGCGGGTGTTGCCCTCCAGGTCCTCCCAGTCCGTCCAGTCGTAGGGAACGAACCGGTACCCGTAGGTCTCGTCGGGGTCCTCGTCACCGGCGTTGGCGGTGAGCAGGTGCAGCTGCACGCCGGTGGTGGACACGAAGGCGACGTCGCCCTCACCGGGGGCCGCGCCGCGCGTCTCGGTGACGTCGGCCAGCTCCGTCAGCGGCTCGGTGCCGTCCACCGGGTCACCTCCGGTCACCTCGATGGGTTCGGGCTGCGCGGCGTAGGCGAGCGGGATGCCAACAGGGTCGTCACCGGGCAGGATGACCACACCGGCGCCCACGGCGAGGGCTGCGGTGGCAGCACCGGCGGCCAGGACGGGGATGCGCTTCCAAAGGGGGCGGGCCATGGTCTCGTGTTCCTCCAGTTTCGCGATGGCTTCGACACGCGCCCGCTGTCGGGCCTCGGGGGTGGGGCGGACGTCCTTCGCGGGGTCGGTCCCCTCGAACGCGTTGCGCAGAGCGGTCAGGTCGTCCACGGGGCCTCCTTCAGGACGCGGACCCGAGCGGGTGCGGGGGCGTCTTCCTTCATGTACGCGGTCAGTTTTCTTCGAGCCCGGTGCAGACGCCCGCGAGCGGTGACGTGGGCGCAGCCGATCACCCTGGCGGCCTGGCGGCAGTCGAGCCCCTCCCAGGTCACGAGCATCACGAGTTCGCGTTCGACCTCCGTCAGCCGGGCCAGGGCGGCCAGCGCTCCGGCACGGTCGATGAACTGGTCGGCGTCGTCGTGGTGGTTGGCGTCGGTCTCACGCCCGAGTGACGCGGCGATCAGCCCCTGGCGTTGCGCGGTGCGCATGTGGGCGAGGCTGATCCGGCGTGCACAGGCGTAGAGCCAGGGCAGTTCCTGGCCCGGGGGCACCCGCCCCCTGCGTTGCCACGCCACCGCGAAGGCCTCCGAGGCGACGTCATCGGCCTGGTCGGGCCCCACACGTCGGCGCGCGTAGCGGTAAACCGCGTCGTAGTGCTCTTCGAACACGGCGTTGAAGTCGCGTCGGTCGGAGTGTTCGTCTCCGGCCCGGCCTTCTCGCATCGGCGTTCCTCCCGTTCTCTCACCCGTCTATGTCTGTGGAGGGGGTGTGTGTTTGATCGGGAGGCGACTTTTCTCGTGGGACCCGCACGTGTCCTGTGTCACAGGCCCGGTGTGGAGGTGGGAGGGCCGACTGGCCCGGGGCCCGTCCCACCTCGAAGGTTAGGTCGACGCCTCACCACGGGATCCCCCGGGAGCAGGAGTACGGACCGCCCGCAGCCAACAGGCAGGATCCGGCGACGGAGCGGGTCGCCGCCGGACGCCCCGACCGAACCCGGAGTTCCGGGAGGTCTACCAAGCCAGAGGTGGGCCTGGTTCGTTCCCGTTGTGAATCCCCCGGTGTCCGACGCGGCCGTCCGAGGGCTCTCCTCCCGGGGCCATCAGGCCTCCCCGGGAGCGTGGACCGGTCCGGCCCGGGAGCGCGCGGTGACCTCGTGCAGCAGGCGCCAAGGCTCGCCTCACCTTCGAACGGCCATCAGACCTCTCCGGATCGTGAGCCGGTCCTGCCCAAGGCCGGGCGAAGATCGCTGGGGACCGGACCGAAGTTCGGCAGTCCACTTCCGAGGTCACCACGCACCCACAGGAGCATGGGCCGGTCCATCCCGGGAACTGGCGAAGTCCTCGTGCGGCGGACCCGAAGGCCCCAAGCGCGGTTCCGAACGGCCATCAGGCCTCCCCTGGATCGTGCGTCGGCCCTGCCCGGGAGCGCGCGGTGACCTCGTGGGGCAGGGCCGAGGCGGTGAGGGAGACGGACACCTCGACGGTGAGGCCGTCCAGTTCGCAGGACGCGAGCACCGCCCCGTTGGCCTCGGCCGTTCGTCGGGCCACCACGCAGACCGGCTCGGCGCCCTCGTGTGCCCGGGCCGCTGCCGCGAGCGCGGCGAGGTCCGCCGCGGTCGCCGCCCGGTCCCGGTCCAGGCGCGCCGTGGCGGTGAGGAGTACGGCGTGGACCAGGAACCAGAGCACCAGGCTCAGCGAGATCCACCAGACGCTTGCCGACCCCGAGTCCGCAGGGCCCCATGCCCCTGAGCTCCGTGGGCGCGAAGGGGCCACCGGTCCCGGCACGGGTGATCCTCGATCGCTGGGCGACCGTTCCTTGCCTCTGGGAACTTCCGGGGCGGCCACCGGAAAACCGACCGCGAGTCCCGGGCTCATCCGTGTGCCTCCAGCGGGACCGCCGCCTCAGCACCCACGCCGATCGGTGGGGCGCGGAGAGGGCCGATCCGGAGCTCGGCGCTGACGGTCACGCGGGCGGTTCCATCGCCGTCGGAGAGTTCGACGCGGGCCCGGTCCGGCGCGGCGGACAGGGCCAGGGACCGGGCCCGTTCGGGTGGTTCCCCACGGGCCAGAGCGCGGGCGCCGATTCGGGCGGCGTCGGCGCAGGACAACCGGGCCTCGGCGGCGGCGATCCCGCCGAGGGCGACGGCCAGCAGGAGCATCAGCGTGGGAAGCAGCATGGCGGCCTCCATCGTCACGGAGCCGTGGTCAGTGCCGGGGCTGGAGCGCATCGACGAAGACCTTGGTGAGAGCGGCGGAGACGGGTTCGCTGGTGGCGATCAGGTAGAGCACCCCTGCGATGGCCACGGCTGCGATCGTGCCGACGGCGTACTCGGCGGTACTCATGCCCCGGTCGAGGGTGAGCGGGCACGGCGAAGAGAACACGGGACCTCCCTGGTGGTCCGGGCGGAAGGGCGTCCGCCCGGTCCTTCCAGAGTGCGGTCATCCCGGGCCGGGCGGAAGACGTTGTCCCCAGCCTGTGGACAACTCCCGCTCAGTCCCGGCTCGCGGTTCCCAGCACCTCGTCGAGGAGGCGCAGGGCCCCGGGTTTGCTCAGGGGTTCGTTTCCGGTGCCGCACTTGGGCGACTGGATGCATGAGGGGCAGCCCTGTTCGCACTCGCAGTCGGCGATGGCCGCCCGGGTGGCGCCGAGCCACTCCCGGGCCGCCGCGAAGCCGCGTTCGGCGAACCCCGCGCCGCCCTCGTAGCCGTCGTAGACGAACACCGTCAGCTTCCCGGTGTCCCCGTGCAGGGCGGTGGACACCCCGCCGATGTCCCAGCGGTCGCAGGTGGCGAGCAGGGGCAGCAGGCCGATCGCCGTGTGCTCGGCGGCGTGCGCGGCGCCCAGGAGCGCGACGTCCTCCCCGCGCAGCCGGTCCTCCCCCTCCCGGGGCAGGGTCCACCACACCGCGCGGGTCTGGAGGGTGCGTTCGGGCATGTCCAGGGGCTGTTCGCCCAGGACGGAGCCGGTGCGCACGTCCCGTTTGAGGAAGCCCACCACCTGGCGGACCACCTCGACCTCGCCGAAGCAGACAGTCGCCCCGCTCGGCCAGGCCTCCTCACGGAGCACCGACCGCACCGTGATGTCCGTGGTGTCCCGGGCCCAGGTGCTGTAGGGCGGCTCGGCGGCGTGCACCAGGGCCACTCCCTCGTCCAGGTCAAGGTCGTCCACCAGGTAGGTCGCGCCCCGGTGGAGGTAGACCGCCCCGGCGTGGACCGTTCCGTGCGCGGCCTCCTCGTCGATCTCCCCGAGCAGCTGTCCGCTGGCGGTGTCGACGATCTGGACCGGAGGCCCACCCGCACCACGGATATCGGCGAGGTCGCTTGCCCGTTCGTGACTTGTCCAGAACCAACCCCTCGGGCGCTTCCTCAGCAGGCCACGGTCCACGAGTTCGGCGAGTTGCCCCTCGGTGGTCTCCCCGAAGAGTTCGAGGTCCTCACGCGTGATCGGAAGCTCCTGGGCGGCCGCACACAGGTGCGGACCGAGGATGTGCGGGTTTTCCGGGTCAAGGACGGTCGCCTCCACGGAGCGCCCGAAAATGGCCTCCGGGTGGTGGGCCAGATACGTGTCCAGGGGGTCGTCGCGCGCGATGAACACCGCCAGGGCGTCCTCCCCGCGCCGCCCGGCCCGGCCCGCCTGCTGCCACAGCGACGCCAGCGTGCCCGGCCAACCCGCGATGAGCACGGCGTCCAGACCGCTGATGTCCACACCCAGTTCCAGGGCGTTCGTGCTGGCCAGGCCGAGGAGCTCCCCCGATCTCAGGGCCTCCTCGAGTTCGCGCCGCTCGCCCGCCAGGTATCCGCCCCGGTAGGCGGCCACCCGTCCGGCCAGGTCGTGCTCACCGTTCTCGGTCAGCATCCGCTGGGCGTTCATCGCGACCACCTCCGCGCCCTGGCGCGAACGCACGAATACCAGGGTCCGGACCCCGTCCCGGACCAGGTCGACGAGCATCTCGGCGGCCTGCGAGGGCGCGGTGCGGCGGATCGGCGCACCATGCTCGCCAGTGAGGTCGGTGAGCTCCGGCTCGACCAGCGCGACGGACATCCCCGGCCGGGGAGAACCGTCCTCGCTCACTGCGGTGACCGGGACGCCGGTCAGCCGGGTGGCGCTCTCGGCGGGTGAGCCCGAGGTGGCCGAGGCCAGGACGAACACCGGCTCGGAGCGGTAGCGGGCGCACAGCCTGCGCAGACGCCGCAGGATCTGGGCCACGTGCGAGCCGAAGACCCCCCGGTACCGGTGGGCCTCGTCGATCACCACGTAGCGGAGCCGCCGCAGGAACCTCGACCACGCCCCGTGCCGGGGCAGGATGCCGTGGTGCAGCATGTCCGGGTTGGTCAGGACGTAGTTCCCGTGCTCGCGCACCCAGGAGCGCTCCTCCAGGGTGGTGTCGCCGTCGTAGACGGCCGCGCGCATGCCCGAAAGTCCCAGGTCCGTAATCCATCTGAGCTGGTCCTGGGAAAGCGCTTTCGTGGGAGAGAGGTAGAGCACCGTTTCCCCTGAGTCAACGGCGTCCACAGCGGGCATAAGGAAGGCGAGCGACTTCCCCGAGGCGGTGCCCGTGGCTATGATCACATCACGGCCCGAGCGTGCGAGGTCGGCGGCGGCTGCCTGGTGGGACCACGGACCCGTGATCCCCCGTTCGGCCAGTCGTTCGACCAGATGGGGGGCTGTCCACTCAGGCCAGTCCCCACTCACTCCCGCGTTCCGGGCCACATGCTCGATGTGGGTGACCTGCGGGTACCGGGTGTCGTCACGCCACACGCCGGGGAGCGCGGGCTCCGATCGCCTCATCGAGTCCCCTCCTCACTGGACACGTTCGCGAGTCGTCCGACCTCGTTCCGAGGTTCGGGGCACCGCTCGACGTCGGTTTCAGTGTGTCATCCGGGGTAGGAGTGGCGCGGGGTCGCCGTTTGCGCGTGCATGGCGGGCAGACATTAGCGACACCCGTGGTTGAATGCGTGCTGGTGGGGTAACGCCCGGCAGAGATACTTCGCGATATTTCGCGGTTCGGCGCTGGAGGACTTGTGGATTTGAAGCTTGATCATTACACCGAGGGCGACACCGAGATCGTCGTCGTTGAGGGTGAGATCGATGTCTATACCGCGCCCCGGCTCCGCGAGCTGCTGATCGACCTGGTCAACAAGGGCAACTTCCACCTCGTGGTCAACATGGAGAAGGTGGAGTTCCTGGACTCGACGGGCCTCGGTGTGCTTGTGGGCGGGTTGAAGCGGGTCCGTGCTCACGACGGGACCCTGGACCTGGTCTGCACCCAGGAGCGGATTCTGAAGATCTTCCGGATCACCGGACTGACCAAGGTGTTCGGTATCCACGGCTCTGTGCAGGAAGCCATCGACAAGCGTTCGTCGAAGTAACCCAGAGCGAGCGATGGCAACCATCACGCTCACGATCAGCGCGCTCCCGGCCCACGTGCGCACGGCTCGGCTCATGGCCGCGACCGTCGCGCGTCGGGCGGGCATCGCCGCCTCCGCGATCGACGAGATCAGGCTGGCGGTCGGTGAGGCCTGCTCACGGGCGGTCGCGGCGCACAAGCTGCACTGCCCCACGCAGCCGATCCAGCTCCAACTGATCGACGGCAGCGGACCCGATCCGGTGACGGACCCCCGTACCGACGCCTCGAACCCGACGCCGGGCTCCAACGGGAGCGCGACACGACGCTTCGAGGTGGTCGTCTCCGACCGTGCACCCGCGAAGGACACCGAGGAGACGACACACCACCTGGAGCCGTTGCTCGACGGCCTCTTCCTGGACGGCGAGGACACCCCTCCCGGCGGGATCTCCGGTTTCTCCCCCGGCCTCGGCCTGGCGGTGATCACCGGCCTCGCGGACGAGGTGAGCATCGAACCCGAGGAATCGGGCACGGTGGTCCGGATGAGCTGGCCGCTCCACGCGGACCAGACCCAGAACCCGAGCTCGAACTAGGCTTCACGTCACGAAGGGGCGCCTCCCGGACCGGGAGGCGCCCCTTCGTCGTCCTCGGGGCTCGGGCCCCGACCCGCGTCAGTCGCAGGTCTGGGACGAGACCTCCGCGAGGGCGGTCAGCCCCTCCTCGGCGTTGGCCGCGACCTCGTCGGCGGTCAGCACGTAGCCGGTCTCGTCCTCGTTGGTGGCCGCGGCGAAGACCACTCCGTACACGGTGCCGTCGGGGGCGAGCAGCGGGCCACCGGAGTTGCCGGGGCGCACCACCGCACGGACCTGGTAGATCTCCCGGCTCACCTGCTGCGCGTGGTAGAAGTCCGAGCCCTGCGCGGTCTGCTTGGCGCGGATGCGCGCCGGGACGGCGGTGAACCCGCTGTTGCGCGGGAAGCCCGCCACGACGGCGTCGTCGCCCTGAGCGGCCTCATCGTTGAAGTCCAGGGGCTCCAGGTCCATCCCGGGCACGTGCAGCACGGCCAGGTCCTGCTGGGCGTCGAACAGCACCAGGGTGGCCTCCAGCTGGTGTCCGTCCCGGGTGACCACGCGCAGGTCCTCGGTGACCCCGGCGACCACGTGGGCGTTGGTCATGATGCGGTCCTGCCCGTAGGCGAAGCCGGTGCCCTCCACCCTCCGCTGGCAGGAGGGGGCCGTGCCGAGCACCTTGACCACGCTGCGGCTGGACTCGATGAGCTCCGGCGTGGTGAGGACGTCGGGGTCGGGCGGGTCCACCTCGGCGAGTTCGCCCGTGCCGAGGCCGCTGAACACCTGCGGGAAGGCGCTCTGGTCCACCACCCGGCGGAAGGTCGAGAAGCCCTGGTGCGCGGCGTCCGGCATCAGCGAGTCCACCGCTTGGAGGATGCGTGACTCCTTGACCTGCTGGGACACGTACGGCAGAGCCGAGTTGGCCACCGTGCTGCCGATGAACCAGGCGACCAGCAGCACCGAGATCCCGCTGACCACCGCGCCGCCGAGCGCGTCCACGACGCGCGCCGAGTCCCACGTGACCTTGTTGCGCACCATGGTGCCCAGGTAGGAGGCGAGGAACTGGCCCAGGGCCGCGGAGAGGAACACCACGGCGATGGCCAGCAGGGCCTGGCGCCCGGGGTCGGCCACCCACTCCTGGATGAGCCCGGGCGCGGTGAGCGCCGCGACGATCCCGCCGCCGATGAAGCCGACGAAGCTGAAGACGCCGACGATGAACCCCTGCCGGTAGCCGGTCACCGCGAAGAGCAGCAACAGGATGACCAGGACCGCGTCGAGCACGGATGCCCTCCAAGAAGTGAGCGTTACCCGACCGGGCGGAGTCCCTGCGGGGTGGCTTCGAACACGTCTGTTAGACCCCTGTCACGCCAGGGAAGTTCCCATCCCCCGAGAACGAGCAGGCTGTCGATGATCGCTCCCGTGAAACCCCACACGAGCATGCCGTCCACCCGGAACCCCGGACCCCACATGGGGCCTCCCCCGTAGCGGACCTTGACCCTGTTCGACGGGTCGGCGAGGTCGGCGACGGGGACGCGGGCCACCGCGGCGACCTCCCCGGCGTCGGCGGCGCGCACCTCGGAGGGCTCTCGCCACCAGCCGAGGATGGGGGCGACCCGGAAGTCGCTGAAGCTCAGGTAGAGCTCGGGGAGGCGGCCGACCACGTCGATCCCCGCGGGGACGGCACCGGTCTCCTCCTCGGCCTCGCGCAGCGCGGCGGCCTCGGGTGAGGCGTCGGTGGGTTCGATCCGCCCGCCGGGGAAGGCTGGCTGGCCCGCGTGGCGGCGCAGCCCGTCGTTGCGCTGGATGAGCAGGAGGTCGGGTCCCCTGTCGGTCTCCCCGAAGAGGATGAGCACGGCGGACTCGCGGCCACCCCGCTCCGGCGGGCGCATCGGCTTGGGCACCGGCATCGTCCGGGCGTCGTCCGCGAGCGCGGACAGCCAGAGCGGGGTCGAGTTCATTCGCTGGGAACCTGTTCCGGGGGTTGTCACGCCGACATCTGTACGGGTGCGGACGCCTCGGGAGCCGGTGTGCGCGCACTCACGTGATTCAGGGTACAAACTGCCGGGACCCGTGCCCGCGTCTTGGGGTCCTGGCCGGTCAGGCGAAGGAGCGCATCCGGAGCAGTTTGGTGGCGGTCTCGGTGTCCGTGGGCCCCTCCCCGAAGGACGGGCACCAGCGGGCCACGCCGCACGCGCCGCAGGCGGGCCTGCGGGCGTGGCACACGCGGCGGCCGTGCCACACGACGCGGTGGGAGAGCATCGTCCAGTCCTTGGAGGGGAAGAGTTCGCCGACGGCGTGCTCGACCCTGACCGGGTCCTCCTCGTCGGTCCACCCGAATCGCCGGACCAGTCGGCCGAAGTGGGTGTCCACGGTGATCCCCGGCACATCGAAGGCGTTACCGAGCAGTACGTTTGCGGTTTTTCGTCCTACACCGGGTAGTTTGACCAGGTCGGCGAGGTTTCCAGGGACCTCGCCGCCGTGTCGTTCGCACAGGGCCTGGCCCAGCCCCAACAGGCTGTTGGCCTTGGCCCGGAAGAACCCCGTCGAACGGATCATCTCCTCCAGCTCCTCGCGCCTGGCCGACGCGTAGGCCTCGGCGTCGGGGTAGCGCGCGAAGAGCGCCGGGGTGACCAGGTTGACCCGCTTGTCCGTGCACTGCGCGGACAGGATCGTCGCGACCAGGAGCTCCAGCGGGGTGGTGAAGTTCAGTTCGGCGTGGGCGTCCGGATACAGCTCCGAGAGCTCCCGGTACATCTTCCGAGCGCGGCGGACCAGCGCGAGTCGGCTCTCCCCGGTGGGCGTGGCGTTCTCCGGCACGGCCGCGCCCTCCTCGGACGCGGTGTGACGGGGCTCTGGAGTGTGGGACATCGTCACAGGGTAGGCGTCCGGTCGTGGGGGGCACGTCCGGGTCGACTCACACCGGTGTCGGAATTCGGTCGCGTGCCGACGTTTCGACTGGTGACCGAGATTATGTAACCAATGTCCGGTCGTACGGCGCGGACACGCCGTGACCCAAGTCGGCAACGACTAGGATCGCATGGGCTGACGTCGGCTGTTGTGGGCACGTTGTCTCCCGGCGGACTAGCCGTGGTAACGAACTGGTTTCCCACCCGGTTGCGATATACGTCACACTGTTGACGGTCAGGTTTTAGGAGGACGTGTGGACGAGATCAACGAGGTGCTCCGGAAGGCCCCTCTGTTCGAGGCGCTGGACGAGGAGGACACGGCCGCGCTCCGCTCCTCGGTGAACGAGGTGCGTCTCGGTCGCGGTCAGACCCTGTTCAACGAGGGTGACGAGGGCGACCGCCTGTACGTGATCCTCAGCGGGAAGGTGAAGCTGACCCGCACGGCCGTGGACGGTCGCGAGAACCTGCTGGGCGTGCTCGGCCCCAGCGAGATGTTCGGAGAGCTGTCGCTGTTCGACCCGCGCCCGCGCACCGCGAGCGCCGTGGCCGTCACCGACTCCGTGCTCGCCGGGCTCGGCCACGACGACCTGCGGCCCTTCCTGTCCAGCCGCCCGCAGGTGGGCCTCCAGCTGCTGAAGTCGCTGGCCGCCCGACTGCGCCGGACCAACGACGTGATGGCCGACCTGGTCTTCACCGACGTGCCCGGCCGCGTGGCCAAGGCCCTGCTCGAACTCGCCGACAAGTTCGGCAAGGAGGGCGACGACGGCCTGCACGTGCACCACGACCTCACCCAGGAGGAGCTGGCCCAGCTGGTGGGCGCCTCCCGTGAGACGGTCAACAAGGCCCTCGCCGAGTTCGCCCTGCGCGGCTGGCTGCGGATCGAGGCCAAGGCCGTGGTCCTGCTGGACGTCGAGCGCATGCGCCGTCGCGCCCGCTAGAGACGCCTCAGCAGAACCACAGACGCTGTGCGGCCGCCGCCCTCCGGGGTGGCGGCCGCAGCGCTTTCAGGGGCCTCTCAGGCGCTCTCCGGGCCGCGTGGGCTTCCCGGCCACGCGGGCTCCGGGGGGCGTGGGCTCCGGGGGCGCGTGGACTCCTGGCCGCGTGGGCTCGGGGGACACGTGGACTCCTGGCCCGCACGCCCCGGGGACACGGGACCTACTCCACGAATCCCTCGGGGAGCTCGCCCTTGACCGCCAGGTAGCGCAGCTGCGCCCGGACCGAGGAGGCCGCGGCCGGGCGGACGCTCTCCACGACGTCGGGGTAGACGCGGTCAATGATCTCCCCGACCCCCGCCGCTCCGGCCGCCACCGCGTCCCGCACCTGCGCCAGACGCGCCTCACGGTGGTCGATGTAGGAGGTCAGCGCGGCCGTCGGCGAGGTCAGGATAGGCCCGTGCCCCGGCAACAGCGTCCGCACCTGGTATTCCTCCACCAGGCCCCGGAGGCGGTACAGCGAATCCATGTAGGGGGCCAGGCCGTCGTCACCGTCGATCACCGTCGTGCCGTGTCCCAGGATGGTGTCCCCGGTCAGGATGGCGCTGTCGGCCTCGACGAGCAGGCAGACCGAGTCGTCGGTGTGCCCCGGCGTGGCGATGACCCGGACCTCCAGGCCGTCCACGTCGAGCAGCTGACCGTCCTCCAGGCCCGCGCCGCCCACCCGCACCTGCGGATCCACCGCGTGCACGGGCGCACCGGTCAGTTCGGAGAAGTACCGGGAACCCTCGGCGTGGTCGAAGTGCCGGTGCGTCACCGCGGCCATCTGGACCTGGGCGCCCTGTTCCTGCACGATCCGCGCCACCCGCTCCAGGTGGCGCTCGTCGTGGGGGCCCGGATCGACGACCATCACCCCGCGCGCGCCCGGTTCACGCAGGACCCAGGTGTTGGTGCCCTCCAGCGTCATCGGGCCTGGGTTGGGGCAGAGCACGCAACCGGCGCGCAGTGTCCCGGAACCGTCGATCCTCATCGCACCTCGCTTCGATCGCCGTACCCGGACCCGCCCGAACGGCCCCGAGGGCCCGTCGTACGACGGGCCGCCCCACGACGGGGCGCCGCGCGCCGCCGGAAGAGGAAGCAGCGCTCACTGTCCCGCGCCGGGCCCCGGCAGGGGGAAGTCCCTACCGTCCGGCGCCACGACACGGAGCTGTCCGCCTATTTCCCGAACGTCCGGTTCGAGAGGAACGATATCCCGCCGGGCCTCCCTCACACCCCGGAGGGTCCGCCGCTCCGCCAGCTCGGCGCAGGCGATCACGGTCGGCGGCAGCATCGGCATCCTCCCGGCGCCCCATTCCCCGGCGACCACGGACGGGTCGGTCCACCGCGTGAGGTCGGCCTCACCGCCGACGTCGCGTGCCGCCTGCCCGGGAGGGAGTTCGGCGGTGAAGAACCAGGTGTCGAAGCGGCGCGGCTGGTTGCCGGGGGTGATCCACCTCGACCACGCGCGCAGCCACTCCGAGCGCAGCGCCAGCCCGCGCCGACACAGCACCTCCGTGAAGGAGTGGGTGTGGTCGATCAGGCCCAGCCTGTCCCGCTCCCAGTCGTCGGTGGCGGTGTCGAGGGTGATCGCCTCCTCCCCCGCCCGCTCCGGTTCGCTGGCCAGCAGGACACCGGTCTCCTCGAAGGTCTCCCGGACCGCCGCGCACACCAGGGCGCGGGCCCGGGGCACGTCCGTTCCCAGGACCCCGGCCCACTCCTCGGGGGACGGACCGGTCCACGGGAGGTCGCCGTCGGCGTCGCGCCCGTCCACCCGGCCGCCCGGGAAGACGTAGGCACCCGGGGCGAATCCCATGGTCGGCACCCTGCGCATGAGCAGGACCTCCATGGGGCGCTCCGCTCGTGCGGCGTCGGAGCCCGCCACCGGACGCAGCAGCATCACGGTGGCGGCGGGGCGGGGCCGGGCCACACCGTCGTCCTCGGTCATCGACTCACTCCCGTCGTTCACGAAGGCCGCGCTGTGGCCCGGGTCGTCCTCGGGTCCGGTCAGCGGACCTCGACGATCATGTCAACCTCGACCGGGGCGTCCAACGGCAGGGACGCGACACCGACGGCGGCCCGGGCGTGCACCCCGGCCGCGCCGAAGACCTCGCCGAGCAGCTCGCTGGCCCCGTTGATCACACCGGGGTGCCCGGTGAACCCGGGGTCGCTGGCCACGAAGCCACCCACCCGCACCACGCGCACCACGTCGGACAGCTCGCCGACCTCGGCCCGCACCGCCGCGATGGCGTTCAGCGCGCACACGGCGGCCAGTTCCTTGGCGGCCTCCGGGCTGACCTCGGCACCGACCTTGCCGGTGGCCGGAAGGGCGCCGTCGACGAACGGCAGCTGGCCGGAGACGTAGACGTGGTCACCGCTGCGGACGGTCGGCTGGTAGGCCGCGACCGGGGGAACGACCTCGGGCAGGGTGAGCCCGAGTTCGGCGATCCGCTCCTCCGGGGTCGCCATCTACTTGGCCCGCTTCATGTAGGCGACGTACTGCTGGTTGCGCGGGTCGGTGCCCTCGGGCAGCGGCGCCGGCACGACGGAGACCAGCTCCCAGCCGTCCTCGCCCCAGTTGTCCAGGATCTGCTTGGTGGCGTGCGACAGCAGCGCCACGCTCTGGTACTCCCACTTGCTCATTCGTCTACCCCTCTCGATCACCGGCGGCCCCTGGGACCGCCCCTCGACGCCGCTCACCTTACTCACCCGCACCCACTCGGGAGGCCAGGCGTACCCGGCCGTACCTGCGTCCACTGGCCGACGGAGCCCGCACATAGACTCCGTGGGGTGAGCGATCGTGAACAGGGACCGCGCGGTGACGACCCGGGGACGGCGTTCGCCGGTGCCCGGTTGCACATCGTGACGGGCAAGGGCGGTACCGGCAAGACGACGGCCGCCACGGCGTTGGCGCTGGCCCTGGCCTCCCGGGGCGGACGCGTGCTCCTGGTCGAGGTGGAGGGCCGCCAGGGGGTGGCCTCCCTGCTCGGGAGCCCCGCCCTGCCCTACGAGGAGCGCGAGATGATGACCGCGCCCGGCGGGGGTTCGGTCCACGTACTGGCGGCGGATGCCGAGGCCGCGCTGCTGGAGTACCTGGAGCTGTTCTACGGGATGCGCAGGGCCGGTCAGGCGCTCACCAAACTGGGCGCCGTCGACTTCGCCACCACCATCGCCCCAGGGCTGCGCGACGTCCTGCTCACCGGCAAGGCCACCGAGGCGGTCCGGCGGCGCACGGGTGGCCGGGGACGGACCTCCGGCTCCCCCTCGAGTGCCCCCTTCCACTACGACGCCGTGATCATGGACGCGCCGCCCACGGGGCGGATCGGGCGGTTCCTGAACGTCAACTCGGAGGTGGCGGGGCTGGCCCGGGTGGGTCCTGTCCGAGGCCACGCCGACCGGGTCATGGAGGTGATCCGCTCCGCCCGGACCCGCGTGCACTTCGTGACCCTGCTGGAGGAGATGCCCGCCCAGGAGACCCGGGACGGGATCGCTGAGCTGCGCGAGCTGGGTCTGCCCCTGGGATCAGTCCTGGTGAACATGGTCGCGCCGCCGCTGCTGGACGCCGCCGACCTCGCCGCCGCCGTCACGGGGGAGCTGGACTCGGCCGCGCTCGCTTCGGGGCTCAGGGCCGCGCCTCTGGACCGGGCCCTGCTGGAGGCGCACGAGGAGCTGGCCGAGGACCTCGCGGGCGAGGTGCGCGCGCACGCGCTGCGCCAGCTGCTGGAGGAACGGGTCCGCGGCGAGTTGGAGGAATTGGGCCTGCCCATGGTGGAGCTGCCCCGGGTGGAGGGCGGGGTGGACCGCGCCGCGCTGGGTGACCTGGCCCGGAGCCTGACCGATCAGGGGGTGGAGCGGTGACCGAGGACCGGAGAGGGGC
>NZ_LAVM01000115.1:0-14708 GCF_001083815.1 Nocardiopsis sp. SBT366
CCCCACCCCCCCCCCCCGGGGGGGGGGGCCCCCCCGGGGGGGGGGGCCCCCGCGGTGGGGGGGCTGCCCCCCCCCCCCCGCGCGGGGGGGGGGGGGTGAGGCGGGGCGGGGGGGGGGGGGGAGCGGGCCCGCCCCCCGGGGGGGGGGGGGGGGGGGGGGGCGCGGGGCCCCGCCGCGACCCGCCTCTCAGTGCGCGAGTGCGGCCAGCAGCAGCTCGGCGGCCATGGGCACGATGCCGATCAGCACGAAGGCGGGCAGGAAGCACAGGCCCAGCGGGGCGACGACCAGGACCCCCAGTCTCTCGACGCGCCCGGTGGCGGCGGCTCGGGACCGCCGTCGCAGGTCCCGCACGTGTCGGTCGAGCAGGTCGGCCACGGGAGCACCGGTCTCCGCGGCCCGGGCCAGGTCCTGGCCGACCGCGACCAGGGGTTCGGGCAGAGCGGAGCGCCGCCAGGCCAGGGCTGGCTCGGCGCCCAGCCGCAGCTGGTCCCGCACCACCGACAGCTCCGCGCCCAGGTCGCCGCGTGCCGCTCCGGACACCGCGCCCAGACAGGCGGGGAGCGTCGCCCCGGCCCGGACCCCCGACGCGATCAGGCCGATGAGCACCGGGAGTTCGTCAGTGACCGGCAACCTGCGGGCGGACTCCCCTCTCCTGTGGGTCCGCCACCACAGGTGGGCGCCCACAGCCAGCGCGGCCAGCACGCCCACCCAGCCGAGGAGGGCCGTCAGAAGCGTCGCGGTACCGGCCAGGGCGGCGACGCGCGGCCACGGTCCGCTCCGCCACCTGACGGAGCTCCGCTCGCCGGACCGCTGTGGGTGTTCCCGGGTGCCGAGCACCCGCCGGAGCACGTGCGGCCGGTCCGAACCGCACAGGACCCACACCGCCCCCGCCGCGCACAGCACCACCGCCACTTCGAAGAACATCGCTCCTCCTCCCGTGTCCGGCGGACACGATCATTCCTCGCACTCATCGCACTTGTCGTGCCTGTCGTGGCCACCACATCCGGCGCACCCGGCACACCCGCCAAACCCGCCGCACCACCCCTCCCGTTCTCCGGCCCTCCAGCCCCCTGCGGACTCTCCTCCTCCGGTCCCTCCGACAGGCACGAACGTCCAATCGGCCGAGCGGCCCCTCACGGCTCCGGCCCCGCCCCCGGGAACGGCGCGCATCAGACGGTCGCCCGTCGGTGTTCGGGTCCAGGGACGGAGCGAACCTCGGGCTCGTCGGGGGTTGGCCCACTTCGCCGTGGGTCACCTCACCGCTCCTCGGACCATGCGCAGGGTCCACCAGGCGCCCACCAGATCGAGCAGCACACCGACGCCCAGGCACAGCAGTCCCACGGGCGTGGTGAACAGGAACACCAGCGGTGAACCACCCAGCCCCGCCGACATCGCCATCCCGACCAGTGGCAGCCCCGACAGCACCAGGGCGGTGGTGCGCGGACCGGCGGTCCGCGCCCACACCTCGGCCCGCTGCTCCTCGCGTTCGGTCAGACTCTCCGCCAGCTCGTCCACCACCCCGGCCAACCCGGCGCCGGTCTCCGACGCCACCTCCCAGCAGGCCGCCAGGTAGGCGAGCGCCCACAGGTCCGCGTCCTGCTCGGCCGCTCTGCGGAGCGAGGCCACGTCCGACACCGCGCCGACCAGTGGTCCGGTCTCCAGCACCGCGACCCGCAGAGCCGTCTCCGGGGGCTGCCCGGAGCGGAGCTCGGCCGCCATCACCCGGCAGAGCTGGACCACCGCCCACCGCCGCTCGGCTGCCTCGTTCCGGCGGTTGAGCAGGGATCGAAGCGGTGCCAGGGAGGGTCGGGGGAGTGGACCGCGCGGGCGCCGTGGCACGAGGTCCGCCAACCGGTACCAGCCGGTGCGGGGCACCGACCAGGCCAGGGCGGCCGCCAGAGCGAACACCACCAGGAGGGTCACCGCCGCCACCCCCGGCCCAGGCGGGCGGCCACCTCCTCGGCTCCGGGGTGCTCGTGTCTGCGCCCGTCCGCGGTGAAGGCCACCGCCGGTTCGGCCCGCACCAGCCCGGAGGGCTCCCGGCGCAGGACCCTCATCTCGGAGAGGCGGCGCCCACGGTGGTCCCTCACCAGGTGGACCACCAGGACCCCGGTGGCGGCGAGCTGGCTGTGCACCGCGCCCCGGCTGAGCCCGGCGGCGCACCCCATCGCCTCCACCCGGGCGGGCACCTCCTCGGCCCCGTTGGCGTGGAGGGTGCCCGCGCCGCCTCGGTGGCCGGTGTTGAGGGCTCCGAGCAGCGAAACGATCTCCGGACCGCGCGCCTCACCGACCACCAGCCGGTCCGGGCGCATCCGCAGCCCCTGCCGGACCAGGGTCTCCAGGGAGACCTCCCCGCTGCCCTCGATGTTGGTCGGCCGGGTCTGGAGGCGCACCACGTGCGGGTGCTCGGGGCGCAGTTCGGGGGAGTCCTCGGCGAGCACGATCCGCTCATCCGGATCCACCAGTGACAGCAGGGAGGAGAGCAGCGTGGTCTTCCCCGTCCCTGTGCCGCCGCTGACGAGGAAGGGCTCACGGTGGGAGACGAGGGCGCGCAGCAGGTCCGCGCCGGAGGGGGTGAGGGTGCCGCTGGCGGTCAGCTCCCGGAGGCCGAACACCCTCCGGGGCGGTATCCGCAGGGAGAGGCAGGCCCCCTCGGGGGCGATCGGCGGCAGCACCGCGTGCAGCCGGGCCCCGTTGGGCAGGCGGGCGTCCACGTAGGGCGCGGCCGCGTCCAGGCGGCGGCCCGCCTGGAAGGCGAGCCGCTGGGCGAGCCTGCGCACCTCGTCCTCGGACGCGAAGCGCACGTCCCTGACCCGGCGCAGACCCTCCCCGGAGTCGACCCACACCTGGTCCGGGCCGTTGACCAGGACGTCGGTGACGTCCGAGGTGAGCAGCTCCTCCAGGGGCCCGGCACCGGACAGGTCGGCGGCCAGCCGACGGGTCATCGCGAGTAGCTCGCGGTCGCCCAGGGCACCGCCCTCGGAGCGGATCGCGGCGGCGACGTTGGCGGGGGTGACCGGCGCGCCGGAGGCCACGAACCGGTCGCGGACCCGGTCCAGCACACTGTTCACCTGTGGTGTGCCCGGGGTGTCGGACGGAGTCGGCGCGCGGTTGGTGAGTCGGTCCCAGACGGCGTTCACCGCGCCTCCCGTTCGGTGACGAGGGAGCCCACGACCTGGTCCGCGTAGCGTGCCAGCGGGGACCGGGGGTGCCTGGCGGGGACCTCACCCACGCGGAGCACTCGGGACAGGCCCGGTTCCGGTGGCAGGTCGGCGCCGAGCTCCACACCGAGGGTCGTGGTGACCACCCCGGTGGACAGGCCGCCCCTGGTGCCGCGCACCACCGCCCGCACCCGTGTCGTCTCCTGCCGCAGGCGGTGGGTCATGCGCGCGGCGGACACCACCGAGTGCACGTCGGCGGGGACCACCACGAGCACGAGGGTGGAGTGGTTGAGGAAGACGGTGGTGCCCGGGTCGAAGCAGCGGGGCAGGTCCGTCACCACGAGGTCGGTGCCCCTGCGCGCGGAGTCCAGGGCGGCCCGCGCGGCCCCGACCGGCAGCGGGTGACCCTGTTCGGCGCCGTTGCCCCGGGCCCAGGTGAGCACGTCCACCCGGCCGACCCTGGGCAGGCCGTCGCGCAGTGTGCGCCAGGGAACCCGGCCGCGTTGTCGGAGCAGGTCCGCCCATCCGGTCTGGGCCGCCGGGTCGGCGTGGTCGCAGCCCAGGTAGATGTCGGGCCCGCAGCCCAGGGGGTCGGCGTCGAGCAGGGCCGTGGCCAGGCCCGCCCGCTCACCGGCGAGGGACAGGGCGACCGACAGCAGGCTGGCTCCGGCGCCGCCCCGGCCGCCGACGACAGACACCACGGGAGCGGGGGAGCGGTCGGAGACGGAGGAGAAGAGGTCGACGAGGGCCGACTCGTCCCTGGGCAGCAGATAGACGCCGTCGCCGCGGGTGTCCCCGGTGCCGTGGGCGACCACCGCGACGCGGGGGTGGGGTGGGGGCCCGGCCGCGCGCAGGGCGTGGTCCAGGTCGCGGCCGACCACGACGAGCGGGGAGCGGCCCCAGGCGCGCAGGGCCTGGTCGGGGTCGGGGGCGACGGTGACCTCGGTGGCGGCCGCGGCCGTCAGCCGGAGGAGGTCGTCGAGGAGGGCGGGGTCTGCGGTGGCGATCAGGGTGCGCTGCGGGACGTCCATCGGACCTTCCGGGAAGGGCGGGAACCTGCCCTTTCGACCTTCGCCGAACCGGGGGCGCGGCGGAAGCCACCGTTTCGGATCTGTGGATAACCCGGTGCGGTGTCGCGGAACGGTCGGGGTCCGACTGAGGAGGAGGCGGCGGAGGCCGGATCCTGCCCCACCCGGCGGGCGGGACACACGTACGGGGGCTGTCGTGTGTCCCGGCCCGTCAGGTGAGACGGAGCGGAGGACGTCGAGCGGCCCCCACAGGGGGAACTGGGGGCCACTCGGTTCCGGCCTCGGGGGGACAGGCCGGAGTCCGCTCTCCGGGGAAGGGTCCGTCGGGAGCGCTGGCGTGAACACGCGGGACCCCGTGTGAGGTGTCCGGGTTCGTGCTTCTCGCGAGGAACGACGGCGACACAGTTCCGCAGGCGCAATGTCCGTATTGGCGGCTTGTGTCCATAAAGACAGTAAGCCCGGATTTTCGGCCCGTCGCAGTCGACCCTTCGCGCAACTCCGGAACAGACGCTATCACGGGACACTGTCTATGAGTTCGGGAATCCAACAGAAAAACTCCGCCCCACCACCTTTTCGAAGAAGGGTCCTCGGCCTGCAAACAAAGGAGAGGGTGGCTCTGGTCCGAGGTGAGGTACGGGTCGAGAAGCCGCGTTCCGTCGGCCATCACAGGGCCTGCCCAGGTTTGACGGAGCCACGTTTTACCAGGTGGGGCCACTTGTGGTGATGTCCGCTAACTCGCTCCGGCACATCAGAAACGGCACCCCGGACGGTCATCTGGAGTGCCGTTCGCATGCACGTGCATGTGCGTGAGCAATCAGGAAACATTCGCGCACGGTCAGCGTGATCGAAACGAGACGCGTTCGCGTTACTACTTGTTGGTAAATCAACGAAGTGGGTGAACTGCCGAATATCCGAGGGCGCCCCGAAGTGCGGTATGAACGAACACTGTTCGGTCTCCGCCTCGGGATCACCCGCGCTTGAGTGCCTCACACGTGGCGAGGGAGTCCTGTGCGCCGGCCCGTACCGCGCGGCAGCAGTACGCGACCCACGCGGCCACGCCCTCGGCGGTGCCGGTCATGTACCCGCGCAGCGCCGGGGCGTACTCGTCCCTCAGCGTCTGGTGGCCCAGCTCGGACGTGACCAGGGACTTGGGGTCCAGGCCCCGCTCCACCAGGGTCAGCCGCTCGGCGGCGCGCGCCACCAACCCGTCCCCCCAGCCGAACGGCCGGATCGCCATCAGCTCGCCGTGCACCAGCGCCGACGTCACCAGGGCCGGAACGCTCGTGCGCGCGCCCAGCAGCGCGTACAGGCCCTCAAGGCGAGCCGATGCCTCCGCCGCGCTCGGCGCCGGACCCAGGTCGAGCGGGTCCTCGACCCGCTCACCCTCCAAGCGGGGTCGGCCCAGGGCGTCCTCGGACACCGCGTCCGCCGCGGCCAGCGTGTGCAGTCGCGCCAGCGCCTGCCGAGGGGCCTGGGGCCAGGTGTCCACCATCGTGCCCAGCTCACCCCCGATACGGAGCGCGCCCTTGATCCGGGTGTCGTACACGTGGCCCTCACGGATCTCGTCCATCGAGACCTCGGCGCCCTCCAAAGCGGCCGACGCGCACGCGCCCCGCAGTGAGGACTCCATGGACACGTCGCTGCTCCGACGGCGCAGGATGCGGTGTCCCAGCAGCCTGTCGACCAGGGTCCGCGTCTCGTTCACCGCGTCGCTCACCCCGGGGAGGCCGGCGATCCGGGACAGTGGGTCGGACAGGGATGCAGAAGTCGATTCGCTCACGGAAGCCAACACTACGCGTCGGTAACACCGTGCGCTCCACGGCCCGCACCGGTCCCACAGGGACCGCTCGTCGCGGACCGGTGACCGTTCGCCGACCGTTCGTCGCGCGCCCGCGCCGCGCCGCCGCTGGACGCGGACCCGGCTGTTCCCCCGGTATGGACCACATGATTAGTCTGGACCCAAAGCCAACGTAAGGAGAATCACAGTGGCCGACAGCACTCCCCCGAGCCAGGAGACACTGTCCAACCTTCTCCACGAGACCAGGAGTTTCCCGCCGCCGGCGGACCTCGCCGCGAACGCCAACGTCAAGGCGGACGCCTACGACGTGGCCGACGGTGACCGCCTGGGCTTCTGGGAGGAGCAGGCCCGGAGGCTCCAGTGGGAGCGGACCTGGGACACCGTCCTGGACTGGAAGCCGCCCTACGCAGAGTGGTTCGTCGGCGGGCAGATCAACGCCTCCGTCAACTGTCTGGACCGGCACGTGGAGGCCGGGATCGGTGACCGCGTCGCCCTCCAGTGGGAGGGGGAGCCCGGCGACACCCGCGCCATCACCTACGCGGAGCTCAAGGACCAGGTGTGCCAGGCGGCCAACGCCCTCACCTCGCTCGGCGTGACCAAGGGCGACCGCGTCGCCATCTACATGCCGATGATCCCCGAGACCGTCGTGGCCATGCTCGCCTGCGCCCGCATCGGCGCCGTGCACATGGTCGTCTTCGGCGGCTTCTCCGTCGACGCCCTCGGCCAGCGCCTCGACGACAGCCAGGCCAAGCTCGTCATCACGGCGGACGGCGGCTACCGGCGCGGCAAGCCCAGCGCCCTCAAGCCCGCCGTCGACGGCGCCGTCGCTGACCGCCCCGCCGTCGAGAACGTCCTCGTCGTGCGCCGCACCGGCCAGGACGTCGAGTGGAACGAGCGCGACGTGTGGTGGCACGACGCCGTCGAGACCGCCAGCACCGAGCACACCCCCGAGGCGCACGACGCCGAGCACCCGCTGTACATCATGTACACCAGCGGCACCACGGCGAAGCCCAA
The DNA here is from genome assembly GCF_001083815.1 of Nocardiopsis sp. SBT366. NCBI lineage: Bacteria > Bacillati > Actinomycetota > Actinomycetes > Streptosporangiales > Nocardiopsidaceae > Nocardiopsis > Nocardiopsis sp. SBT366. The sequence goes on from NZ_LAVM01000115.1 coordinate 7,002, forward strand.
GGGCATCCTGCACACCACCGGCGGCTACCTCACGCAGGCCTCCTACACCCACTGGGCGGTCTTCGACCTCAAGCCGGAGACCGACGTCTACTGGTGCGCCGCCGACATCGGCTGGGTGACCGGCCACTCCTACATCGTCTACGGTCCGCTCTCCAACGCGGCCACCGTCGTCATGTACGAGGGCACCCCGGACACCCCGCACAAGGGCCGCTTCTGGGAGATCATCGAGAAGTACAAGGTCACCATCGCCTACATGGCGCCCACGGCGATCCGCACCTTCATGAAGTGGGGCGACGAGATCCCCGCCGAGTACGACCTGTCCAGCCTGCGGGTCATCGGCTCGGTCGGCGAGCCCATCAACCCCGAGGCCTACATGTGGTACCGGGAGAACATCGGCGGCGGCAACACCCCGGTCGTCGACACCTGGTGGCAGACCGAGACGGGCGCGATCATGGTCAGCCCGCTGCCCGGCGTCACCTCCGGCAAGCCCGGAGCGGCCATGCGCGCCATCCCGGGCGTCGTCGCGGACGTCGTGGACGACCAGGGCGAATCCGTCCCGGACGGCGAGGGCGGCTTCATCGTCATCCGCGAGCCGTGGCCCTCCATGCTGCGCGGTATCTGGGGCGACGACCAGCGCTACAAGGACACCTACTGGTCGCGCTTCGAGGGCCTCTACTTCCCGGGCGACGGGGCCAAGAAGGACGAGGACGGCGACATGTGGCTGCTCGGCCGCGTGGACGACGTCATGCTCGTCTCCGGCCACAACATCTCGACCACCGAGGTGGAGTCGGCCCTGGTAGCCCACCCGAAGGTCGCCGAGGCGGCCGTCGTGGGCGCCGTCGACAAGGTGACCGGCCAGGCCATCGTCGGCTTCGTCATCCTGCGGGGCGGTGCCGAGGAGGTCCCGGCGGACCTGGTGCAGGAACTGCGCAACCACGTCGGCAACTCGCTCGGCCCCATCGCCAAGCCGGCCCGGCTCCTCGCCGTTCCCGAGCTGCCCAAGACCCGTTCCGGCAAGATCATGCGCCGACTGCTGCGCGACATCGCCGAGGAGCGCGAGATCGGTGACACCTCGACCCTCACCGACTCGTCGATCATGGACGTGATCGCCAAGCAGCTGCCCTCCGCCAAGAAGGGCGACTGAACGGTCTGACCGCCCGACGTCGCGCACACTCGCCGAGCCGCCGTCCGGCCCGGACACCACGGCGCCCCGCCCCTTCCGAAGGGACGGGGCGCCGTTCCCGCTCACCCACGTGACGAAACCGAAGCCCCGGGTTTTGCGTGCCGTGAGAGACACGGGTGGGAGGGCATGTGCGAGGATGCGGAGGATCATCCGCGTGTACGGACCGAGAGAAGGGAACCCCCACGATGGTGGACAAGCCGGGTACCGGTCGACCTGGCACTGCCAGCGACTCCGACCGTTCCATCGGTGAGCTGGTCTCCGACGCCACCGACAACCTCTCCCGCATCGTGCGGCTGGAGCTCAGGCTCGCCAGGCTCGAGGCCAAGGCCGACGCGACGAGGATCGGTAAGAGCGTCGGCGAGTTCGGGGCCGCGGCCTTCGTCCTCCACCTCGTCCTGATCCTGTTCTCGGTCACCGCGGGACTCTTCCTCGCCGAGGTCGCCGGGTGGGCCTTCTGGCTCTCCTTCCTGACCGTCACCGGCTTCTACCTGCTGATCGCCGCCGTCCTCATCCTGGTCGCCGTGATCAACCTGCGCCGCCGCCAGGGCCTGGCCCGCACGGCGCTCACCACCTCCCGGCTCATGGGCATCCTGCGCGGCGAGATCCGCCCGCCCGGGAACGGGTCGGTCGAGGCCGCCTCGGACATCGAGGCGCCCGAACCCGCCGGCCGTTAGTCGCCGGTGCTGGACGACTCGGCCGCCTACGTCGACGGCCCCTGGACCCACCGGACGATCAGTGCCGCCGGTGCCCGGTTCCACGTGGCCGAGCTCGGTGAGGGTCCCCTCGTCCTCCTCCTGCACGGGTTCCCCCAGTTCTGGTGGGCCTGGCGCACCCAGCTGACCGGCCTGGCCGAGGCCGGGTACCGCGCCGTCGCGGTCGACCTGCGCGGCTACGGAGCCAGCGACAAGACACCGCGCGGCTACGACCTCGTGGGACTGGCCCAGGACATGGCGAGCCTGGTGCGCGCGCTCGGAGCGGCGGACGCCGCCGTGGTCGGCCACGGGGTCGGCGGACTGGTGGGCTGGACCATGACCGCCCACCACCCCGGTGCGGTCCGTGCCCTGGCGGCGGTGTCCGCGCCCCACCCCCGCCGCGCCGCACGTGTCCTGTTCTCCGGAGGGCCTGGCACCCCGCACATGCTCCGCGCCCAGGTGCCGGTCCTGCCCGAGCACCGCCTCCTCGCCGACGGCTGCGTCCGGGTGGGCGAACTCCTGGACTCCTGGTCCGCCCCCGGCTGGCCGGACCGGGAGACGGAGGAGCGCTACCGCCTCGCGTTCGCCATCCCGAAGGTCTCGCACTGCTCGCTGGAGTACCACCGTTGGATCTTCCGGTCGCGGTTTCGCGCGGACGGGTTCAGGTACGCCAGGAGCATGCGCCGCCCGGTGCGGGTTCCCGTCCTCCAGCTGCACGGTGCCCTGGATCCGGTGTGCCCGCCCGGGACGGCCCGCTCCTCCGAGCGGTTCGTCCGTGGCCCCTTCCGGTGGGTGGAGGTGGCCGGCGCCGGACACTTCCCGCACGAGGAGCGCCCGCGCGAAGTGGAACGCGCTCTCGTAGGGTGGTTGCGGGAAGTCGACGGTGGGATCGGCGTCGCCGGGGAACGGGGCGTCGACGGCGAACGGCGGTGAGGAACGTATGACCAGGGGATCCCGACCCGGGGCGGACGGCGTCCGCGATCGCAACGAGTCCGGGCAGGCGCAGAACCAGCGCCCGCGTGACCGCTACGGCCGTCCGATGCCGCACGGCAGCGCCGGTGAGGTCGACCGGGTGCCCGACGACGCGGAGTTCACCGTGGAGGAGGGTGTCGCGGAGGCGCAGCTCCTGCTGGACGGCGGCTTCGCGTTCACTGCCCACGAGGTGCTCGAAGCGGTCTGGAAGTCCGCGCCGGAACCGGAGCGGGAGCTGTGGCGGGGCCTCGCGCAGACGGCCGTCGGCGTCACCCACGCCCAGCGCGGCAACAGGGTGGGTGCCGCCCGGCTGCTCAGGCGCGGCGCGGACCGCGTGGAGGCCTTCGGGCCGGAGGCGCCCCACGGTGTCGACGTGGACGGAGTGGCCGCGTTCGCACGAGGGCTGGCCGACGATCTCGACTCCGGCAGGGCGACCTCGGGGGACGGGATCGACTCCTCGGGGATGCGGTTGCTCCGCGCGTAGTTCCGCTCGGACCGAAACCCCTTTCTCCGCCCTTCTCAGAGAGGGGCCCACCGCCTCGCGCCAGCGTTCCGTGCGTGACACCGCACGCGAACGCGGGCCTGATGTTGTGCGCGGGGCTGATGGGTGGGATGAGGCCAAAGGGACAACTTCCCTGTTCCTGACTTTATGTGTACTTTAACGTTAACATCAAGTTAACGTGTTATGCGAGGCTATGCAAGCCCAATAATGTCACTAAAGGCATTTATCCGATTCCCAGTATCACCGTGAGATCACATCTTTAATCTCTCTTGGGCAAATGCCGAACCGGCTCTCTGCTTTATTCCCTTCCGTGCGTAGAATCCCCGGATCACCGTCCGCGCGTGCGTGACTGCGGGCGGCGTTCACCACACAGGAAGGTGGCACCGCTTCGACCCCGGCAAGCGTGCCGTCGAGCCAGTTCAGGAGCCTTACGGACGGCGGTACGTCCACGGCGGTGCGCGGCACCGGAGCCCACGAGGCCCGACGTCCCGCGCACCTTCGAACAGGGGCCGAAAAGGACGTGCCCGTCTCAAGGAGGACGGATTGTCTGGGCTCAACCTCGCCACAGGAAGTGGCATGGCACTGGCACTGGAGGGTCGGGACCTCACACTCGTCATCCTCGTCATGGTGGTCGCGCTTTTGGCGCTCGCCGTCGCGGGGATGCTGGTTCGTGAGGTACTCGCCGCCGGCCAGGGCACCGAGCGAATGCGCAACATCGCGGTCGCGGTACAGGAAGGCGCCGCGGCCTATCTGAAACGGCAGTTCCGCACCCTCGCGGTGTTCGTCGTCGCCATTCCCCTTCTCCTGCTGCTGCTCCCGGCCGACACATGGGCCATCGCGGTCGGCCGGTCGGTCTTCTTCGCCCTCGGCGCGCTGCTCTCGGCCGCCACCGGGTTCATCGGCATGTGGCTCGCGGTACGCGGCAACGTCCGGGTGGCGGCCGCCGCCCGGGGAGGAACGGAGAGCGACAACCACACCGCCATGCGGATCGCCTTCCGCACCGGCGGCGTCGCGGGCATGATCACCGTGGGCCTCGGCCTGTTCGGTGCCGCGCTCGTCGTCCTCCTCTACCGGGGAGACGCCCCCATCGTCCTGGAGGGCTTCGGCTTCGGCGCCGCCCTCCTCGCGATGTTCATGCGTGTCGGCGGCGGCATCTTCACCAAGGCCGCCGACGTCGGTGCCGACCTCGTCGGCAAGGTCGAACAGGGCATCCCCGAGGACGACCCGCGCAACGCGGCCACCATCGCGGACAACGTCGGTGACAACGTCGGCGACTGTGCGGGCATGGCGGCCGACCTCTTCGAGTCCTACGCCGTGGTGCTGGTCGCCTCGCTCATCCTCGGCCGTGTCGCCTTCGGCACCGAGGGCCTGGTCTTCCCGCTGCTGGTCCCGATGATCGGTGTCCTCACCGCCATCATCGGCATCTTCATCGTGGCGCCCAGGACCCGGGACCGGAGCGCGATGACCGCGATCAACCGGGGCTTCTTCATCTCCGCCGCGATCTCCGCCGTCCTGGTCACGGCCACCGCCTTCTGGTACCTGCCCAGCAGCTTCGAGCAGATGTCCGGGGTCAGCGACACCGTCCTGCAGGAGATCTCCGACGCCGGGACCAACCCCGACCCCAGGTTCATCGCGGTCGCGGCCGTCCTCATCGGCCTCGTGCTCGCCGCCGCCATCCAGCTGCTCACCGGCTACTTCACCGAGACCGACAAGCGTCCGGTCAGGGACATCGGGGAGAGCTCGCAGACCGGTGCGGCCACCGTCATCCTGTCCGGCATCTCCGTCGGCCTGGAGTCGGCCGTCTACTCGGCACTGCTCATCGCCGGCGCCGTGTACGCCGCCTTCCTGCTGGGCGGCGGGTCCATCACCCTGAGCCTGTTCGCCGTCGCCCTCGCGGGCACGGGACTGCTCACCACGGTCGGCATCATCGTCGCGATGGACACCTTCGGCCCGGTCTCCGACAACGCCCAGGGCATCGCCGAGATGTCCGGGGACGTCGAGGGCAAGGGCGCCGAGATCCTCACCGGCCTCGACGCGGTCGGCAACACCACCAAGGCCATCACCAAGGGCATCGCGATCGCCACGGCGGTCCTGGCCGCCACCGCCCTCTTCGGTGCCTTCCGCACCTCGGTCCAGGAACGCCTCGGGGACACGGAGGTCTTCTCCCTCTCCCTGGACCAGCCCGACGTGCTCGTCGGGGTCATCATCGGCGCCAGCGTCGTGTTCTTCTTCTCCGGTCTGGCGATCATGGCCGTCGGCCGCGCCGCCCAGCGTGTGGTCCTTGAGGTGCGCAACCAGTTCCGCACCCGCCCGGGGATCATGGACGGCACGGAGAAGCCCGAGTACGCGCGGGTGGTCGACATCTGCACGAAGGACTCGCTGCGGGAGCTGGTCACCCCCGGCCTCCTCGCGGTCCTGGCACCCATCGCGGTCGGCTTCGCCTTCGGGTACGCCCCGCTCGGCGCCTTCCTGGGCGGCGCGATCGCCGCGGGCGTGCTGATGGCGGTGTTCCTGTCCAACTCGGGCGGTGCCTGGGACAACGCCAAGAAGCTCGTGGAGGACGGCCACCACGGTGGCAAGGGTTCCGCCGCCCACGAGGCGACCGTCATCGGCGACACGGTCGGCGACCCCTTCAAGGACACCGCCGGACCGGCCATCAACCCGCTGCTCAAGGTGATGAACCTCGTCGCCCTGATCGTCGCGCCCAGCGTGGTGATCTACGCGGACAACGTCGCCCTGCGGGTCGCGGTCACCGTGGTCGCGGTCGGCGTGCTGGTCGGTGCCGTCCTGTGGTCGAAGAACCGGGGGTCGGGCACCGAGACCGACCTCGCCGAGACCGGCGGGGCCTCCGCTCCCAAGGGCGCCCCGGAGGCCGGAGACGGATCCGTCTCCGGTGGCGGGGAGCAGGGCGCGGACGCCGTGAGCGGTGACGTCGCCGACCCGGCCGACGAGGACGGCGGACCCAGGGAGGAGGCCCGGGCGGGGGAGACCAACCAGGGCTGAGACCCGGACCGGAGCACCTGACCGGACCCCACCCCCACTGAGTACGAGGGGTGGGAAGGCCGGTGGGGGCGAGGCCGGTCCGATGCGATGGCGCGGCCGTTCGGGGAGACCCGGGCGGCCGCGCCGCGTCCTGGGGTGAGGGCGCCGCACCGGTCCGCGGGGGCGCACCTAACCTGAGGGAACGCGTCCGTGCGGTACCCGGCGGAGCGGTCAGACAGCAGGGGTAGCCGGAGTCGAAGGAGTTGGCCTTGTCCGGGATGAAGGGTTTGTTGGTCATCGTGGGGGCGATGGTGGGCTTCATGGCCCTGCTCGCCATCGTCGCGACGGTGTTGACGCCATGAGCCGCACACTGTTGCTCATGCGCCACGCACAGGCGGAGGACGGTCACGGGGGCACCGACCACGAGCGCGCGCTCACCGATCTGGGCAGGGAACAGGCACGGCGGGCGGGAGTGCTGCTCGCCGAGCTCGGGCACGCACCGGACCACGTGATTTGCTCGACGGCCAGGCGCACCCGGCAGACACTCGACGGAGTCCTCGGAGCCATGGACCCGACCGGAGGGCGCGGGACCGCCGTCGACTACTCGGAGGACGCCTATCTCGCAGGGGTGGACCATCTCCTGGAGCTGATCAACCAGGCGGACGCGGACGCCGCCACGATCCTGGTGGTCGGGCACAACCCGACCATCGCCCAGGTGGCCGCGTCCTTCGTGGGCCCCGAGGCCCTCACGGCGTACTCCCCGGGGACGGTGGCGGCGGTGTCACTGGAGGTGGAGTGGTTGTACGCGGCCCCGGGAACGGGCGGCGGGAGCATCCTCAACTGATGTGACCCGCGTCATGCGCAGAACCGTTTGCGCGACCCCGGGCCGAGGGGTAATGTTCTCCGAGTCGCCTCCGACCGGCCCAAGGCCGCAAGGGGGGATCAGGATCTTCTCGATCGAAACGAACACGGGTTCTCCGTGGGCGTGATCAGATCTTCGAGTCAGACAATCTCCGAAACACACCGGTTCGAGCACTGCTCCGGCCATGTAAACTCGGAGAGTCGCTTCAAGGAAACGAACAAAGGCCGCAAGGTCGGAACTCGGAACCTAACGAAGCAAAACGGGCTTTACCCCGATCTCGTGTTTAGCGGAAACGCTGCCACAAACCGCCGATTTGGCGGGGCGCGGAACACCTGATAAAGTAAAGACACAACAGCGGAAACGCAAAAAGCCTTCTCCGGAAGAGCAGGCGGAACTTCGGTTCTGGCGCTTGTACGGGAAGAGTGATTGTTTCTTGAGAACTCAACAGCGCGTGTTTGATTTTCTTTAAGCCATGTTTGTTTTGGCCCCGACGCACTTCGGTGCGTAGGGTTCC
>NZ_LAVM01000116.1:0-14666 GCF_001083815.1 Nocardiopsis sp. SBT366
GGAGACCTTCCGGGGCGATCCCCGAGTGCGGTTCGTCGGGACCGCCCCCGCCCGCGATCCGCGTGTCACCTTCCGCCCGCCCGTGGTTCCGTGCAGGACGCAGTCGAGTGCCTGCCCTGTCTCGACGGAGTTGGGAAAGAACAGTTCGCAGGTCCAGCCGCGTTTTCCCAGACGGCGGACGCGCATCTCCAGGAGGTCGTTCCACTCGTCGATGCCCGGCGGACTCGGGACGAGTGGGCCGTGGTGCCCCGGCGTGTCGGCGACCACCACGACCAGGTGGACGGTGGGGGGAAGGGCGTTGACGGTGACGAGGCTGCGGCGCAGGTCGGTGAGGCTGGCTGCGACCACCGCGACGAGCCCGACCGCCTCGGGCTGGCCGTCTCCGCCCACCCCGGCGACCTCGATCGGTTCCCCGAGGGGATGCGTGTCGAGGTCGACCGTCCGGTCGTCGGGGCGCAACCGCAGGCCGGAAAGCGCCTTCAGGGTCGACTCGTGGTCCCCGGTGTGGCAGAGGACCGCCACTTCGTCGCCGCGTGCGCGCAACGCCTGGCGTAGGACTGAGCTGATCATCGGCGACCCCGGGGTTCGGAGTGGGTGGAGGTGCGAACCGGTCCTGTCCGGTCACACCGCCCACCCTAGCCACTGGGGTTACACACGGTGACTTACCGTCACGGCGTGTCTGTCACGTGGACAGAACCACCCCGGCCCCGGGCCGCCACCCCGGTCAGCCGCCGCTAGCGGGCCAGCTTGCGCAGTACCCTCCGGGTCAGTCCGGGGGTGAACCAGCGCAGCTTGCGTTCGGCCCGCTCCGCCCTGGCCCGGAGGCGGTCGGCTTCCGCCAGGGCACGGTCCAACCGTCTCTGGATGACCTCCGGTCTCTCCTTGGGGGTGTCCTCGGCCCCGGGGCAGACCACGAAGCCCTCCCCCGGAATCCAGTGCGTCCCGTGGGTCAGCTCCACCACCCGGTCCAGATCCGTGCCGGTCGCCTCCGGTTCCAGATGCAGGGCGCGGGCATAGGCGGAGGCGCGTTCGAGGCGCAGGACCCCGTCGCCCCGGGTGGCGCCGGGCAGGGGCGCGCAGAGCAGTCCGGCGCCCTCCCTATCGATCTCCTTGACGAGGTCGCGCAGGGCGTCGGCGGCAGGGACGGCTCCGGCCCCCACGGTCAGGCGGAAGGTGACACGCGGATCGCGGGCGGGGGCGGTCCCGACGAACCGCACTCGGGGATCGCCCCGGAAGGTCTCCTGGACCAGGCGCGTGTCCAGGGCCTCCTCGTCGAGGGGGGATCGTCGCCCGTCGTCCAGTGAGTCCCAGGGGCCCACCATCCACAGGCGCAGGTCCGGGGTGGTCCCGGACAGCAGGGCCGACGCGGTGGCCTCGACCTCCTCCAAGGTGTGCCCCGTCGTGTTCAGCACGACGTCGACCAGCGGCACCTCCCACTGGCGTTCGGGGAGCTTGCGCCGCAGGTGGAAGTCGGGGACGCGGTTGGACACGTACGGCATCCGGTAGCGGGTGCCCGCGTCGCGCCGGGTCTGCATCTGGGAGCGGCCCAGGTGCCAGCTGCTGGTGTCCAGGTCCGGGACGAAGACCGCGCCCCGCTGGGCCACCCGGTAGGCGAACTCGGTGTCGCCGCCCAGGATGAGGGCGGCGTCCAGCCCGCCCGCCGCGTCGAACAGGGTCCGGTGCAGCGATCCGGTGGCGCCGATGAACACCTTGTAGGACAGGCGTCCGGCGGTGCGCAGCCGGTCGTTCCTGTTGATCAGCCGTTCCACCCAGTGCGGGTCGGCGGTCTCCCGGTCGAAGAGGGCCTCGGCGCGTCCGGCGGCCACCTCGTCGCGCACGTGCTCCGGGGTCATCGCGGCCGGGTCGAAGTCCACGAACATCTTGTGGCCGAGGGCGACCCCGTAGTCGATCTGGTGGTGCCAGCGCATCTGGGACTCCACGTGCTCGCGGTAGACGAGCATGTCGGCGTCCAGACGCAGGACCACCTGCCCGGAGGAGGAGGCGACCCCGGTATTGACGGCGTGCGCCGAACCCCAGCCGCCGGGCGCCGAGGTGACCAGCCGGGTGTTCTCCGGGCGCACCCGCGGCAGGGCGAGGGGTTCGGGTGACCCGTCGTCCACCACGACCACCTCCATGAGGTGCGCCGGGTAGCTCTGGGCCGCCAGCGAGGCCAGCACCAGCGCGAGCTTCTCGGGCTGGCCGTGCGCCGGGATCACCACACTCACCGACAGCGTGGGCGTCCACTCCCCCAGCGGCGGCGGGGTCAGCGGGGCGTAGTCGTTGCGGCGCAGCCGGGGCTGGCCGCCGAAGTCCACCGCGCCTCGCGGGAGCGGCTGCCCGGGGACGGTCTCCGGGCCCGTGGCGGGGACCGGATCCACGGCCGGGACGGTGTGTTCTTCGGTACTGGTCAAGGGTGTCCCCCCGTGTGCTGTGTGGTCACGGCCGGGCTTGCGGCTTCAGCGCCGCTCCCCAGAGGAGCGGGCTGGCCCTCGAGGAGGGAGCTGGGACGCCAGCCGGACCACTGTCGGGCGTAGTTGTGCAGGAAGTAGGCCATGTCCTCGGACCAGGTGTGTCCGCCGCCGGTGCGGCGCAGCACGTAGCCCAGCCCGTGGGTGCGGTGGACGCGGCCACCGCCCCGGGTGACGGCGATGAGCAGCTGGGTGTCGATGGCGCGGGGCAGCGGGCGGAACCCACCGGTCTCCTCCAGCACCACGCGGTCGGTGAGGATGGTGCCCCCGGCGATGAACCGGGTGGAGGTCTCGGACTCCCGGCTGCGCCAGACCGTGAGGTCGATCTCCTGGAGGAAGACGAAGTCCTGGCCGGCGCCGACCAGCTCCGCCCCGGAGTAGGTGCGGGCCAGGAGCAGGTCGGCGAGGTGTTCGGGGCCGTACCAGTCGTCGTCGTCCCACTTGGCGATGAGGTCGCCGGAGGCCCGGGCGACGGAGTCGTTGAGCACGGCGCCGAAGACCCGGTCGGCGGGTGCCTCGTGGACGACCAGGGGCAGGCCGGTGGACCGGTGGGCGTCGATCGCCGCGCGCACCTCGGGCAGCGACGCCGGGAATCCGTGCAGGGTGAGTACGGTCTCCGCCTCCACACCGCGCTGCCGGGCGATCTGGGCGAGGGCGAACCCCACCATGTCGGGGCGGCGGGTGCACAGGATGACGGAGACCCGGGGGGCCGGGGGCACGGGCACCCCCGCCTCGGCCGCGAGCGCGCGCCAACGCGAGCGCAGGCCGTGGGTGTACAGGGCCGCGCGGCGCAGGCGCACGCTGTGCTCCTCGCGGGCCAGGCGGTCGGACAGGTCGGCGTCGGTCGCGGTGTCGAGCAGCGCGGTGAGCGGGGCACCGAGCCCGGCGGCCCAGGTGGGGACCGGTCCGCTGACCAGCGGGACGCCACCGGCGGCGAGGGAGGCCACGGCACGCACGGCGGCGTGGGGGCCGCTGTGACCGGACCAGTCCACCCGAACGCCGCGCAGGTGGCGCAGCCGGGACAGGTCCACGTCCGTGACCGTCCCGTCCGGGGCGACCGTGACCAGTTCCTTGCGGCCATCGGCGATGACGGCGCGGTCGCCGCGCAGGGTGAGGTCGGCCAGCGGCCCCTTCTCGGCCTTGTTGAAGCCGGTGGGATTGACGGTGGACTCGTCGATGGGCGCGATCCACTGGACGGGGTCCGCGCCGGGCCGGTCGGTGGCCAGGAGCGCGGAGCGGGCGGCCCACTCGTGGCCGTCCGGGCCGGTCAGCGCCTCCCAGGAGTCGGTGCGGGTGGTGGTCCGGTCCAGGGCGGGCACGGTCGCGTCGGTCCAGGCGGGCGGGGCGGCGGGGCCGTGCACGCGCAGGGCGAGGTCGCCCACCGGGGTGACCCGGCGCAGCGGGACCGGCCCCTCCTGCGCCGCACCGTGGGCGCCCGTGTCGCCGGGCCGCCACAGGGCGGCCTCGGCGCCGTTCAGGGCGGCCAAGGGTGTGACGGCCGGGCCCCGGCGTCGGCCCCGGGTGCCGTGGAGGACCGCGTCCAGGACCGGGGCGGACTCGATCGCGTTGGGGAAGAACAGCTCGCACACCCAGCCCCGGCTGCCCACCCGACGCACCCGCAGTTCCTGGAGGTCGCGCCACTGGCCCATGCCGGGACCCACCGGGACCGGGGGCTCCTGGTGGCCCGGGGTGGCGACCAGTGCCACCACCACGTGCGCGGCGCGGGGCAGGTGGACGGCGGCCGTGAGGACCCGGTTGAGGTCGGTGGTGGTGGCGGCGACCACCGCCACCAGCCCCGCCACGCGGTCGTCGTCGAGGACGGGTTCGCCGAGGGGCCGGGCGTCCAGGTCCAGGAACACGTCGCCCGGTCCGGTGGACAGTCCGGCCAGTTCGGCCCGGGCGTCGGCGCCGGTGTGGCAGAGCACTGCCGGTTCCCTGCCACGAGCGCGCAGGGCGTTCCGAAGGACGGTGGTGATCATCGGGTGGCCTTCGAGGTCGGGCGGCGGCTGGGGGCTGGCCGCCGGGCGGTGTCGGGAGCGGGGTGGGTCACCGCGTCGGGTCAGGGGATCCGACGGGTGAACACGTGGGCGCCCTTCTCCGAGGGCTCCTCCGTACGGCGCAGGCCGAACTCGGCGACCCAGCGGTCCCCCAGCGCGCGCTCGTCGGGCCGGTCGGCGTCATCCAGGACGACCACGGCGTCGTCGGTGCAGTGCGTCAGCAGCGCCGGAACCGCCGGGTACCTGGCCTGCACGCCGGTGGCCTGGGGCGGCCCGTCCACGAACAGCAGTCCGACACGGTCCAGGCCGGTCAGGCGGGAGAGGTCGTACCACAGGGGCTGGGACTCGACCGGACCGTCGGGTTCGGCCCCGGCCAGCTCGGGCTTGACCTCGGTGAGCGGTGCGTGGCGGACCTCCACGACGTCGTCGAGGCCGTGCGCCGCGACCAGGTCCCGGCTGAGCTCCGCGTACCGCTCCTCGTGCTCGATCGCGACCAGGCGTCCGGTTCCCACCCGGCGCAGCGCGTAGCCGATCCACACGCTGGAGGCGCCGCTGCCGCACTCGACCACGAGTTCGGGGCGGTGGCGGTCGATCAGCCGGACGAGCAGGCGCAGAACGTCCGGTGACGCGGCCCAGCCGCGCAGTGCGGGCATGAAGGGGGCGACGTCCAGGTACTCGCGCAGCTCGGACCAGGCGACCTGCTGCTCGTAGTCGTGCCGGCCCTGGACGGTGACGGCCCGCTGGATCTCCCTGCTGGCCCTGGGCAGGGCGTGGTCCTGGATCCGGGCCAGCCGCTCGCCCACCCCGTCGAGGGAGCGGGTGATCTCCAGGCGGTCCTGGCCGAGCACCTCGGTGACCCTCCGGGTGTGACCGTCGACGGAGGCGGCCAGGGTGCGCATCGAGCGCCGGAGCGTCCACAGGCCCGCGCCGAGCGCGCACACCAGCCCGCCAAGCAGGAGCACGGCGGTGGCGATCACGGCCTCCGCCCAGCTCAGTACGGCCAGGACCCCGAATACCGACGGGAGGGCGAGCACGGTCAGGCCGAGGACGGCACCGATCGCGAGGAGGGGTTTGGCTCGGCGGCGGAGCGTGCGCAAGGGGGTCCTCCACGGGGGTCGCGTGGCAGCGGGAATCGGGGAAGATCCGGGCTTTATAGAGAAAGTCCCGGACACTTTCGACACTAACTCCTCAAAGCGCCCTCGGAGTTGTTCGCCGGGGAAATCGAAACCCGGAGGGGAATCAATTCCCCCGGCGTTCACCAACGCATCACCGTTGTTTCACGTCCGGACACTTCTGCGTCCGGACCCACGCGAAATCACCTCGCCGTCACCCGGCCCCGGGTCACCAGCCGGTGGCCGTAGCGAGGGCCTCCTCCATCGCCGGGCCGAGCGTGCGCGCGTAGGTCGCGGTGACGTGTGAGTGGTCCCAGAACACCAGGATGTTGCCGACCACCGCGTCGCATCGGCCGTCGGGGCACACCTGGTCGGTGAGGTCCATCAGGGTGACGTTGGGCGGCAGCTCGACCAGGGTGGCGGGGTCCACCTCGTCCTGGCTGGCCGAGACCGCCGACACGCACTGGTCCACCGGACCCGCCTCCACGCACTCCGCGCCCCTGTAGGTCAGCCGGGGCAGGTCCCGCAGACCGATCACCTTGATCCCCAACCCGTCCAGCCACTCCCACATCTCCAGGAATCCGTCGTGGACCCTCTCCGTGTCGAGTGTGGAACGGGTGGAGGAGGTCAGGACGGCGTCGGGGCGCAACTCCTCCAGTTCGGCCATCGCCTTGGCCTTCCACACCTCGCACTCGTCGAAGACCGCGCCGTCGCGGTGGTAGGTCTCGGTGCTGAACTGGCAACCGCTCTTGGTGAAGGAGACCAGCCGCCATCCCCGGGCGTCGGCGGCCGCCTGCACGGCCGGGTGCCAGTGGGCGACCCGCGAGGCGCCCACCATGGCGATGGTGCGCTCGGCGTCGGCGGGTCCGGTGTCGCAGACCACCAGCTCCTCCGAGGCGAGCGTGACGTGGCAGCCCTCCTGGTGGTGCCAGGACAGGTCCTGACGGGCGTCCGCCGGGTCCGGCCGGACCGGGACGTCGGCCAGGACCGCGGCCAGATCGGGATCCGTGACCACCTGGGCCCCGGGGTAGCTGTCGGCGTTGGCCAGTTCCTGGGCGCGCTCGGCCTGTTCCCGGTCGATGTGGCCGGTCCACAGCAGCGAGGCGGCCAGCACCGGAACGATCAGCGCCGCGGCGACCCCCGACGACCACGCGGGGGTGCGTCGGGCGACCGGGCGGGTGAAGCGGTCCAGGCCGCCCTCCACGAAGCGGTGGGTCAGCCAGGCCAGGAACAGGGACGCCCCGAAGACGCCGAGGCCGCCGAGCGGTGTGGCCAGGGAACGCCCGGTGGCCTCCAGGTAGCAGACCAGGACCGGCCAGTGCCACAGGTAGAGGGAGTAGGAGAGCCTGCCGATCGCGGTAAGCGGCCCCCAGGTGAGCAGGCGGTCGGCGCCGTGCGGGCTGCCGGTGGTCCCGGCGAGGATCACCAGCACGGCGGCACCGGTCGGCCACAGGGCGACGTAGCCGGGGAAGAGCGTGGACACCGAGAGGAGCAACCCGCAGGAGACCAGGGCGACCAGGCCGAACCACCCCAGGAACACCCGCAGGCGCAGCGGCAGCTTCACCCGGTGGACGACCAGGGCCAGGATCCCTCCCAGGGCCAGTTCCCAGAGGCGGGCGCCCGTGTCGAAGTAGGCCCAGGCCTGGTCGCGGGCGGTGACGGAGACCGAGTAGCTCAGGGACAGCGCGAACACCGCCGTGACCAGGGCCAGGACCGTCACACGGAACGGCAGCCGCAGCCGTGTGGCCGCCAACACCGCGAGGGTGACCAGGAGCGGCCACAGCAGGTAGAACTGCCCCTGGATGGACAGCGACCAGAAGTGCTGGACCGGGCTGGGCGCCGCCTCCCTGGCCAGGTAGTCCACCGCCGCGTGGGCCAGGGCCCAGTTCTCGTGGTAGAGCGCGGCCGCGCGGACCTCGTCGAGGACGTCGCCCCAGCGGGAGCGGGGCAGCCACAGGTACGCCGCCGCCATGGTCGCCGCCAGGACCACCGCCATGGCGGGGACGAGGCGCCGGAACAGCCGGGCCCAGAAGGCCGCGAACCTGACGTGTCCCTCCCGTTCGACGCTCCGGACCAGGGAACCGGTGATCAGGAACCCGGTGAGCATCAGGAAGACGTCGACGCCTCCGGAGACCCGGCCGAGCCAGATGTGGTAGACGACCACCAGGAGGACGGCGACCGCGCGCAACCCCTCGATCTCGGGCCGGAACACACCGGCGCGGCCCTTAGCGCGCATGTCGTCGGGAAGGGACGGGAAGGAGGCGGCCCTCGCGGCGAGAGCCTTGGAAATGGACGTGTGCATGAGCGGCGGCGGCCTCGGAGTGCTAGGGAGACTGTGCGCCGAACGAGGCGTCTGAACGGGTTCCGTCACTCGAATTCGGCGCTGCATTTTCGCCGTTCCCGATGCCCGCCCGGTGAATGGCGGGCCAACTCCCGAACAACGTCCTCCGGCACACCCGTCGAGCGGGTCTCGGACAGCCCGGCCAGGTTAGGACGGTCGGATGCCGAACCCCGCCTCCGGCGCATTTCGGGAGGTTCGTGAACAAGCGTGATGGTTTGTGCTTCGGGCGCGCGGGAAGGCTGGGGGAAGGCCTGAGCGGACGGGGGTGCGCCGGGCCCGTGTGTGTCGGCCCGGGCGGAGTCCGGGCCGTTCCACGGGACCTTCGGCGGTAGGCCCCCGGCGGCCGTTTATTCCCGGCGCCGAGTGTAAAGAGCCTGACATCGGGTGCTCGGCCGCCTGGCTGATAGCTTGCTGACTAGAGCGATCCCATCGCTGTAAGCCCGAAGATTCGCGTCATTTGGAAAGGTGCGTCAGAGATGTCTGCGCCATACTCGCTTCCCGAACTGCCCTACGACTACGCGGCCCTGGAGCCGTGGATCTCCGGTCAGATCATGGAGCTGCACCACGACAAGCACCACGCCAACTACGTCTCCGGCGCCAACACCGCGCTGGACAAGATGGCGGAAGCCCGTGAGGCCGGCGACTTCGGCACCGTGAACCTGCTCCAGAAGAACCTCGCGTTCAACCTGGGCGGCCACGTCAACCACTCGGTGTTCTGGAAGAACCTCTCCCCCGAGGGCGGCGACAAGCCCGAGGGCGAGCTGGGCGCGGCCATCGACGACCAGTTCGGTTCCTTCGACGCCTTCCGCGCGCACTTCAACGCCGCGGCCACCGGCATCCAGGGTTCGGGCTGGGCGATCCTGGCCTGGGACGCCCTGGGTCAGCGTCTGATCATCGAGCAGCTGTACGACCAGCAGGCCAACATCGCCATCGGCACGCAGCCGCTGCTCATGCTGGACATGTGGGAGCACGCCTTCTACCTCCAGTACAAGAACGTCAAGGGCGAGTACGTCAAGGCGTTCTGGAACGTCGTCAACTGGGCCGACGTCCAGGAGCGCTTCGCCGAGGCCCGCAAGGTCCAGCTGGGCTAGTCATCCGTGCCCGCCGGTCGTCGACCGGTCGGGTGGGAACGGCGGAGGGCGGCACCGTGAGGTGCCGCCCTCGCTGCTGTCCGGGGTCCTCCAGCAGGTCAGACCACCAGGGCGTCGGGGTGGACCTGGACCGGACCGTGCCGGTCCAGCTCCCGCCACGAGCGGACCAGGCGCCACACCAGTTCCTCCCGGGTGGCGCGGTCGTAAGCGAAGGGAAGCCGGAAGTACTCGTCGTGGCGGCCGTTCTCCGACGCCGACATCGCTGGTCCGGGGACCAGCTCCACACCGTGGGAGAGCGCGACCTGCGCGAAGGCGCGGGCACTGGTCCCGGGCAGGTGGACCCACAGTGCCGCGCCGCCCTCGGGGGTCCGCCACCGCCAGTCGGGCAGGTCCCGCCGCAGCAGGTGTTCCACGTGGGTCAACGCCTCGCGGAGCTGGTCGGACCGCTCCTGGGCGAGCTGGGCGTAGCGGTCGACCAGGCGTACGCCGACCGCCTGGTCGAGCAGGGGGCTCGCGAGGTCGGCCAGCACCTTGCGGCGGCTGAGCCGGAGCGCCATCTCGGCGGGGGCGCGCAGCCAGCCCAGGCGGAGACCCGCCCAACCCACCTTGGACAGGGAGTCGACGGTCACGACCTCCGCCCCGCGCGGGGCGTGGGCCGCCAGCGGCGCCGGCTCGTCGTCGGCCCGCAGCCCCGTGTACGCGCTGTCCTCCAGGATCGGCACCCCGTGGCGGGCCGACAGCTCCCCCAGTTCCCGACGGCGGGCCGCGGACATGAGTGTTCCGGTGGGGTTGTGGTACGAGGGCATCACGTAGAGCAGGTGCGGTGAGGTCTCCGCGAAGGCGCGGCGCACCCCGTTGGGGTCGATCCCCTGGTCATCCAGGGGGACGGGGTGGATCCGAGCGCCCCGGTCCCGGATGAGGTCGAGGCAGCCCGCGAAGCTGGGGTCCTCGGCCACCACCGGGGAACCCTGGCGCAGGTACAGCTGGGCGACCAGGGCGACGGCCTGGTGGGCGCCGGTGGTGACCACGATCTGGTCGGGGTGGGTGGGCAGGCCCTGCCGCTCGTAGTAGCGGGCGATCGCCTCGCGGAGGGCCGGGAGTCCGCGCGGGTGGTAGTTGCCCTCGGCCATGAGGGCGGGCAGGTCCTCGGCGGTGACCTCGCGGATGGCCCGTTCGACACCGGCCAGGCCGGGGGTGCGCAGGCACGAGGCGGAGATGAGGTTCTCGTCGGTGTGGAGGAGGTTGCGGTACACGGGGTTGCCGGTGCCGTTGGAGCTCCACCCGTCCGAGCGCACCGGCGCTCTCGACCCGCACACCCGGGTACCGCTGCCCTGACGGCTCTCCAGGACCCCATCCGCTCGCAGGTGGTCGTAGGCGGAGACCACGGTGGTGCGGCTGACGCGCAGCGCGGAGGCCAGGCCGCGTTCGGAGGGCAGGCGCTCGCCGGGGACCAGGGTGCCCTGGTCGACCAGCCCGCGCAGGGCGTCGGACAACCGCCGGTGGAGGGCACCGTTCCCGGTGGACCAGGCGCCCAGGGAGTCCACCAGCTCGTCCGTGCGTCGAACAGGGTCCATTTTCGGCTCCATTGGCTCTCCTCGCTCACGCGTCGGACTTCGATACTGGCATCAGTTGCACCGAGTCCACCAGAGCCGGAGTGGACCTCGCTTCCGGGGTCCAGTGAGTCGGGAGGCCCCATGCGTACCCTCTTTCCCACCCAAACCGTCCACCGCGCGGCCGCGCCCGTGAGAACCCTGAGGCACCGTGTGTCCACGGCCCAGGGCGGGCGCGGTGCGGTCCTGGTGGAGTCCCGCACGCTGTTCGGCGACCCCCGCCACCTGCCGGTGCTGGTCGCGGCGCTCCGCACCCTGGCCGAGGACCACCCGGGCCACCTCGGCGAGGTCCACTTCTCCGACGAGGGGACCGCCGTGCGCGTGGTGAACCGCTGGCGCTCCGCGGCCGACCTGCGCTCCTTCGTGGAGCGGGCCCACGACGACCTCCTCGTCCACCGGGTGGCGACCGGTCGTTTCCCCGAGGTGGAGCGGGCCCTGTGGTGGTCCTGCTCCGCCACCGTGATCACGCCGGAGCAGGTCGAGGCGCGCACGGCCCACCTGCGCTCCCACGGCCCCGGGCCGCGGGCCTTCACCCTGGGCTCGCCGGTCCCCGCGCCCGAGCCGGACCCACGGGTCTGAGGGTGTCGGATGAGCGGTCGGGCCCGGGTGTGGGCCTTCGGGTCAGCCGAACCACCGACGAGACCGGACCCGGCCGTCACGGTTGACGGCCGGGCCCGGTGATCCCTCCCGCGCGCCCCTCGTGGCGCGGGATCAGGCCGGGGTGGGGCCCGGGGTCGGAGCGAGCGGGGCGCCCATGGCGTGGTAGCCGCCGTCCACGTGCATGACCGTGCCGGTGACGGCGCGGGCGGCGGGCGACATCAGGAAGAGCGCGGGGCCCGCCACCACGGTGGTGTCCTTGGTGTCCCAGCCCAGCGGGGCGTGGCCCGACCAGGAGTCGGCGATCTGCGAGAAGCCCGGGATGGAACCGCCCGCGAGGGACTTGATCGGACCCGCGGAGATGGTGTTCACGCGGATGCCCTGCGGGCCCAGGTCGCGGGCGAGGTAGCGGGCGGAGTTCTCCAGGACCGCCTTGGCCGACCCCATCCAGTCGTAGACGGGCCAGGCGACGCTGGCGTCGAAGGTCAGGGAGACCACTCCGGCGCCCTCGGGCGCGTTGGCGAGGAGGTCGCGCAGGCCCACGGTGAGGGCGGCCAGCGAGTAGCCGGAGATGTGGATCGCCTTCGACACGTCCTCCCACTCGGTGTTGAGGAAGTTGCCGCCCAGGGCGGTCTCGGGCGCGAAGGCGATGGCGTGGAGCAGGCCGTCCACGTGGTCCCAGTGCTCACCGATCGCCTTGGCCGTGGCGGCGATCTGCGCGGGGTCGGTGACGTCCATGGGCAGGACCGCGACCGGCTCCTTGGGCAGCCGCTTGGCGATGCGCTCGCAGATGGAGAAGGCACGGCCGGGCGGGTTGGTCAGGATCACCTCGTGGCCCTGGTTCATGGCCTCCTCCGCGATCGCGTAGGCGATGGAGGACTGCGTGGTGATGCCGGTGATGAGCAGGTTCAAGGGGTCCCCTGGAAGGCGGTGTTCGGGCTGGCAGTGGCAACGTATCGGCGCGCGGCAGGGTGCGTCTGCCGTGGAACGGCACAAAGAATCGGCCGCGGCCTTGAAGGGGTCCGCCAGTGGAGGCGGCGGCGGGGCGGCTGCGGAGCGGCGCCGTACCGGTCCGCGCCGGGTCTCAGCGCCGCTCCAGCGGGGACCACGTGCCGCCGAGCCCCACGCCCAGGGATCGCCGGGCCACCGTGGTGAACGTGCCCGGGGCCAGGGCGCCCATGCCGGAGGGCAGGACGCCGGAGAGCGGTCCGGCCCCCATCTCGGGCAGGTCGGTGAGGTTGCAGCGCATGGCCAGGTCCGGATCGCGGGGCCAGGACCCCACCACGACCCCGGCTGGGACGAGTCCGCGTGAACGCAGGGCCTCGGCGGTCAGGGCGGTCGCGTTGAGTGTGCCCAACCGGGGGTCGGCGACCAGCAGCACCGGGGCCGCCAGGAGTTCGGCCACGTCGGCCAGGGTCTCCCTGTCCTTGTTCAACCGGACCAGGAGCCCTCCGGCGCCCTCCACCAGCACGAGGTCGTGGCCGCGCGCGAGGTCGAGGGCGCGGTCAGCCACCTCCCAGGCAGCCGGGCCCACCCCTCCCGCGCGGGAGGCCGCCGTGGCGGGGGCGAGCGGTTCGGAGAAGCGGACCGTCTCGGCGGTCGTCGCCCCGGGGACCAGCCGCGCGACGGTGCGGGCGTCACCCTCCTCGTCGGGTCCCACTCCGGTCTGGACGGCCTTGAGCACGGCCACGCGGCGCCCCCGGGCCACCGCCAGTGCCGCGACGGCCGCCGTGGCCACGGTCTTGCCCACCTCGGTGCCGGTGCCGGTCACCACGAGAACGGACGTCACCGGTCCCCCTCCGTGTCAGTGCTCGCTCGCGAACCCGGGGGCTCGGCGCGCTCCTCGTCTTCGGGCCCCGGGGCCTCCTCCCCCAGTGAGGCCTCGGCCGCGGCGACCATCCCGGCGGCGATGTTCGCGACCTCCTCCTCCGTGCACACGTAGGGCGGCATCGCGTACACGTGCTGGCGGAAGGGGCGCAGCCACACCCCGGCAGAGACCGCCGCGCGAGTGGCCTCGCGCACGCGCACCGGACGGTCCAGTTCGACCACACCGATCGCGCCGAGCACCCGCACCTCCCGCACACCCGGCAGGCGCTCGGCCGGGGCCAGCCCCTCCCGGAGCCCGGCCCCGATCCGCGCCACGTCGCCCCGCCAGTCGCCCTCGGTGAGCAGTTCCACCGAGGCCAGCGCGGTGGCACAGGCGAGCGGGTTGCCCATGAACGTCGGCCCGTGCGCGAGCACCGGGACCTCTCCCCCGGCGATCCCCCGCGCCACCCGCCCCGTGCACAGGGTGGCGGCCAGGGTCATGTATCCGCCGGTGAGCGCCTTGCCCACGCACATGATGTCGGGGACCACACCGGCGTGGTCGGCGGCGAACAACTCCCCGGTGCGCCCGAACCCGGTGGCGATCTCGTCGAACACGAGCAACAGCCCGTGCGTGTCCGCGATCCGTCGCAGTTCCCGCAGGTAGGCGGGGCTGTGGAACCGCATCCCGCCCGCGCCCTGGACGACGGGTTCGACGATGATCGCGGCCAGTTCCCCCGCGTGCTCCCGGGCCAGGTCCTCGAATCCGGCGACGTAGGCGGGGTCAGGCGGGGCGTCGAACCCCGCGGGCGGCTCGGGAGCGTGTACCTGACCGGGCAGGACGTCGCCCCACAGCGAGTGCATTCCGCCGTCGGGGTCGCACACGCTCATGGCGTGGAAGGTGTCGCCGTGGTAGCCGCCCCTCCAGGTGAGGAACCGGCGGCGGCCGGGGGAACCGGTGGACCGGTGGTACTGGAGGCACATCTTCATGGCGACCTCCACTGACACCGAACCGGAGTCGGCGAGGAAGACGTGGTCGAGGCCCTCGGGGTGATCCGTACGAGCGTCTCGGCCAGCGCGGCGGCGGGCGCGTGGGTGAGCCCGCCGAACATCACGTGGCTGAACCGGTCCACCTGGGCGTGCACCGCCGCGTCCAGCCGCGGGTGGCGGTAGCCGTGGATGGACGACCACCAGGACGCCATGCCGTCGACGACCCGGTGGTGGCGGCCGTCCGACCACAGGTCCAGGTGGACGCCCCGGGCGCCGGTCACCACGTAGGGCGTCTCGGCGGCGGGCACGGTCGTGTACGGGTGCCACAGGTGCGTGCTGTCTGCGGCTCGGACCTGGGCGGGGTGGACCGTCTCGGTGCTGGTTCGCGACATGGTGACCCATTGTCGCGCCCGCGTGGGGACTGGCGCCCCGTACGAGTGAGCCAGGAATCCCCACCGAATCTTTGTGGGCTTTCACCGGTGACCGTGGAGCCGCGAACCGGCAGAGTCGTAGACGCCTCCCTGGCACCGCAAGGGACGGGTCGCCCCAGCGGGCTTGGCCGCCGCTGGGTCGACCCGCCAGGGCCCGCGTTGCCCGGACCGGCACCACGGCCACTTACCTCGTGCACAAGGCTTCTCCCCCGCCCCGTGTCCTCCA